>JBHLNT010000251.1:0-5478 GCA_048941265.1 Promethearchaeota archaeon | reverse complement strand
AGTATTTCTGTATTCTCTATTTTCCTTCTTTTTTAAAAGCTGTTCAGATGTAGTAGAGTATTTTTTATCCATTGGTTAATTCCCTAGAATAAATCCAAATATAAAACATTTTACTAAGGACAATGAGGTTAGAAAAGATCAATAATTAGTGTCATGCAGTAAATATTTATTAGCGAATCAATATAATGAGTATTAATCCAAACAAAGATCGTTCTATTTTTTATTAAATCCAAAACTTGGGTTATAATCTATTGGAAAAAACAGAGGAAAAAAAGAATGGGGGAGGATTTAAGAAGGTATTAAGATTTTGGGTCTTAGGGAAATTAAGCGTTTTTGGATTTGGTTGGCTTATTGGGGGGATTTTGGTATTAATCCTTACGAAAGATTTGATAGATGTAGATATAATCTTAATAATCTGTGGTGTTGTTTACATAAGTTTATGTTTTTTCTTGGAATTATTTCAAGAAATCCAAAACCAACAAGTCCAGAAAGAAAGAGATCAGAAATTGCGTGTTCTGGATGCGGCTCTAAAATCACTTCATCTACTACAGAAGTTTGCCCGATTTGTAGTACAAAATTAGAAATGGAACCAAATTGAAAAATTATTAATTTCATATTGTAAAGAGGATTAAATAGATTAAAATTATAATAAATAAGGCGGAACATGTATTGGATTGAAATTAATGAGAAAAATTTAATTAAATTTCAAAAAAATTTAAATTGGGAAGGAAGCGGTACTAAAGAAGATCCAATTATCATTGAAAACCTTGCTGGTCTTAAAGATTTACTTAGATTTAAAAAAATTAAGTCTTATATTGTAATTAGAAATATCTCTTTATGCGAATTGCAGATTCGACATAGTGCCAATCTAACAGTTCAAAATTGCGTTGTGTATTATTTTATGATGGAATATTGTCATAATTTACTGGTTGAAAAAAGTTCAATTGTACATTTTGATGTTGAAATAAGCAATGGAAATATATTTAGAAATAATAATCTTCATGATAGATCTGGTCTTAATGAATATACTTTAAGAACTAAAGGTGGAAAGATGAGTCACCTTACTGCGTCTACATATCTTTTGGGAGCTTTCTTATTCTTAGGTTTTTTCTTTCTTATTTTTTATGGAGTGGCAATACTCCAACATTATGAACATTCCTTTATAATGTTAATTGGCGCACTAGAATTTCTCGTATTTTCTGGAATTTTAGTTGTACCAGTTATTATAAATAAAAGAAAGAGAAATTTTTTAAAGAAATTTCCTCTAAATATATTTGAAAACAATTTGAAAGTAGATTTAGGCGATTTAGATAAGAAGTATTCTGCAATATATGAAATTTAGAATTTTTTTACTTTCTTTAACTGAACTTCACTATAATTCTCTTAATTTAAATCTCGTTAGCGTAACATTGCTTATGGAAAAAAGTATTGCTTATAGTAGGTTAAAGTCCCCCAATTTAATAGTTAATCCAAATTTAAATGCCATAGGTTGTTATATTCCATTTAGGAATCTAATTAGTGAATATAAAAACATAAAGATTATTAGTATTAGAATTACGAGAAACATACACATAAATAGAATAGTATCTTTTTTCCCGTATTTCCATTTTTTATGAGTAATTTCCGTTATTAAAGTATACACATTTAATGGACCTATTATAACTAATAAAAAGGAGCTCATTGCAAACATAGGATCCCAACTTATAAACAGTGTAACTAGGAAAGCAGCAGTAGCGCTGAGAACAAGTATAGTAATAAGATTTACACTTTTCATAATTACTTCTATGATTTTTTAAAATTTAATTTTTATAAAAGATATTTTACATACTATTTATTGAATACTTCTTATTCTCTTTTTCATTTTATTACTATATGAATACACGTACTATATTTTACTATAAGTACTTATTCATTGGTATAACTGCGATGATAGCTCTTTGTTTTATTTATGCTTACATATGTGAGTTTTATTTTGGATATAATTATGGGATTGCATTTATATATGACAGTTTAATTAGTTTTTTTGCAGGGCTTCCATTTTTTGTCCTTTTCATGAAAGATCAGAAGGAAATAAATGAAAAAAAAGAACAAAACTCAGATCTGGTTATGCCATTTCAGCAAAGGAAGGTCCAGCACGCATATTGTTATATCTGTAATAATATCGCAGAGGGTTCTTGTTATCATTGTGATAAACCAGTTTGTAAAGATCATTTAACGACCTTAAAAACACTGAGTTTTTGTACTAAATGTATTGATCAAACGGAAGCATTAAAAAAAAAGCTAATACTATTAGTTCTGATTCTAATGATCGCTGCAACTCTCTTTTTTATAATGATCCTATTTAATCCATAAACAGTTTGCTTTATCAATCAGGAAATTAAATCTGTAAATAGAATTGAATGAATCTGCCATATTTGAATCAGAATTGTGTAATTCTTTCACTAATTGAATTATTTGGTGATTTTTTTTTTTAAATAGGTACAATAGACTTTTCTATTTAATAATTGAAAATAAAAATAACTGGCAAATTTAAAAAAAACACAAACGATTATATGAAAAAATTTTATTGTAATGATGAACCCACTGATTATTATAGTGAATATTTTGAAATAGCAGAGAATCAAATATCTGAGCTTTCTCGACATTTGCAAACCTATCTAAATCATAGAGAGGCAACTATTTTAGCTATTTGTGGTGAAACTCAGCCATCAATCAATACTTCTCAAATAAAAAACATTACAATTTGGGAAGAAGAGATGATTTTGCAATATCATAAATATATTAATTATTTGGAGAAAAATATCATAAATAAAGAAGATTTGAAATTTAAGTTTCAACACTTAACACAAATACTAAAATCTTTCCCGAATAGTCCAGAGGCAAGATCTCTCAAGAATTTTTTAGCATGTAAAATAAAATTATGGAAATCATTACATATTATCTCGGGATTAGAAATTCACATGAGACCTCAATTATTAAAACGGGTAATTCATATATTAGCAAAACTATGTAATGATGAAAGCAAATTGAATGCGAATATACCAGTTTTTTTTCAGCAGCTAAATCTGAATTATCAACAGTTGGAACAGGAGTATAACCAACTACTTTTAACAAAGGAAAAGGGGTATCATAAAAGTGAAAATAAGAAGGAAAAAGTGATTGTTCGAGAATGATGAAAACTGAGAATCACGCTACTAGGAAAGGATTAAAAGGTGATAGAGTTGCGGTGTGTCCTAGCTTCGGGTGCCATACGCTTGAAAGGTTAAAATCATTGAAGTTTGGAATTTTTGGAATAGGCAAATATCCCAAATGCAAAGTACATAAAAAACCTCTAGTTTTTGTAGATGAATTTATCGGAGATTTCCTTCAATCTGTACATGCCTGTTTATTTGATAAGTCAATGGTAGCTCCTAAAGAATTATTGAAATTAATTAAAGAGAAATACCCTAAATATCTATTATCTGTTTATCACAAGTGGATGTTTTGCTCTTCCATTGGGAGGGGTGCAAAAATAGTGCCTAGCTATATGAACTCGTTATCCAGAGCTTATATAAATTCCTTAAATAAAAGACAGAAAAAATCAATTGAGAATGATTCTAATATGAAAAAGAGAGATAAATTGATTTTACTAGGATTGAAGAAGATTGAATTAGAATATGCTGATTTTTTAAAGAAGCTCTATGATATGAATGAAAATCTTTATAATAGAAAAGAAATAAAACCTATTCCTAAACCAGTTAGAAAATTAATTCAAGATTGGTTAGAGAATTTTTTAAGGTCAATCGAGCAAGTGGATATTCATAATGAGAAATTTGATGAGGAACATTCTGTTATAATGAATAAATCATTATGTGATAAAATTCTTCAGACCAGAACTTGCATGTTAATGTTGGGAAGATCTCCCACAGAACTTCCAATAAAAATTTCGGCATACGAGCTTTTTGCTGCATATCATGAATTTTTAGATGCGGGTTTATGCACTGAAATTATGCAAAATACTAATTTATTGATAACAACAAAAAATAAGAGTGATTATTTAGAGGAATTGAAAAAAATGGCAATTTTAAGAGGAGGAAAGTGTCTTTCAAATGAATATATTGATAATAAGACTAAATTAGTATTTGTGTGTAGTAAAAATCATATTTGGCAGGCAACGCCTAATAGCATTAAAGATGATACTTGGTGTCCGGAATGTTATTTAAATAGGGACCAATATTTAGAGCAAATAAAAAAAATTGCTGAAATGAAGGGAGGAATTTGTTTATCTAATGAATATTTCAATGCTCATACTCATTTAAAATTTCGTTGTAAATTAGGTCATGAATGGAAGGCTAAACCTAATAATATAAAAAATGGAAAATGGTGCCCCAGATGTTCCCAGGGTATGAGTGAAAGAATTTGTAGAAAATTTTTTGAAGAAATATTTAAAGAAAAATTTTCTAGAATAAAATTCAGCTGGTTACAAAATAGTGAAGGTAATATAATGCATCTTGATGGATTCAATGAAAAATTAAGATTAGCTTTTGAATATAATGGAATTCAACATTATAAATTAAAGGAGAACTGGTTTAAAACTAATAAGGATTTTGAAAAACGAAAATTAGACGATAAAATAAAGCGGGATCTATGTAAAGCCCATAATATCATTTTAATTGAAATTCCTTATACAATAAAATTCGATAATCTTGAAAATTATATCATAGGAACAGCAAAGAGAATAGGAATAAATGTTGAAGAAAGGAATAGAAGGTTGGACTGGAGAAAATTTAATGTTTATCCCCCAAATAAATTAAAAAAGCTACAAAAAATAGCAAGAAAAAGAGGAGGAAAATTGCTTTCTGAATATTATTATAATAATAGAAGTAAATTAAAATTCCAATGTTCTAAAGGTCATGAGTGGGAGGTTAGACCATACAACATTAAAGCAGGTGGTTGGTGTCCTGAATGTTATCAAGAACATCTTAATAGTTTGAAAGAAAGTAAAGCACAAGAATTGTTAGAAATTATAAAATCTAAAAAAGGTTACTTATTATCTGATTATAAGAACAAGAGAACGAAAGTTAAAATAGAATGTTCTAAAGGTCATATTTGGGAAGCTTTGCCTAATGATATTAAATCAGGTTCTTGGTGTCCTAAATGCCATCATAACAAAGATTTTTATTTGACTGAAATCAAAGAATTAGCTTGCAATAAAGGAGGGGTATGTTTATCCAACGAATATATAAACAACAAAACTAAAATGAGATTTAAATGTAAAAGAGGACATGAATGGTGGGCTACACCAAAATCAATTAAAGAAGGAACGTGGTGTCCTCAATGTTATAAGAATATTTTTACTTAAAAATTCTTTTGGTTCTTTCTATAGTAAAGTTCTATTAAAAATTTTTATATTGTGAAAATTTCAATTAATTAAATGAAAATTTTAATTTAACTTATTTAATTCAAAAAGTTATGACGAGATATGAAATAAGGATAGCG
>JBHLNT010000250.1:0-5492 GCA_048941265.1 Promethearchaeota archaeon | reverse complement strand
GTATGGGATGCTGTAATCGTCATTATGGTTTTAACCAATGGAGAACTAAGAAACTCATCTACAGCCCATTCTCCAGGAGCAATTACTAAATCCAAGGCTTCAAGACCAGGTAAATCCATATCTTCCATCATGGCATAAGCTTCTAACATGGTTAATGGACAAGCTGTAGAAGGTTTAACGATGGCACCATTCCCTACTAAATAATTAGCTCCTAACTGATAAAGAGGGAGACTAATAGGAGTATTACGGGGGGAAATACATGTTGCCAAACCATGGGGAATATATCTAATCCTAACGTTTTGCTCCCCTTCTATGCTGGTTAATGGTTTTTCTTCTAAAAATTGATAATACCAGTCGCAAAATTTGAAACCTGTTAGGACAATTGACAGTTCCCATTCAGAATATTTAACCGGAAGACCTCCTTCTGCTACGACTAAATCCTTTAATTTTTGTTTATTAAATCTTAGTTTGCTTGAATATTTGGCTAAAAGATTTGCCCGTTCGAAAAAATCCATTTTTTTTAATAGATGTTGGTGTTCATGGACTTTTTTTATTTTTTCCCGTACCGATTCTATTGTGTCAGCAGGGACAGTATCAATAAGTTCCCCTGTGTACTTATTTTTAATTTCTAATTCTTTTACTTTTGACATGTTTCTTGTCTATTAATATCGATTTATATTAGTATTTTTTCAAAAAATAAAGTTTAAAGCTTGTATACCTGATCCTCATCTTCGAGGATGCCAGCAGTTTTCGCAAACCTTCCATATCCCATATCAATTATGGTTTGGGTTCTTTTATGCAACACAAAATCAATCCATCCTTCTTTCTCATCGGGATCATTGTAAAAACTTCCAAGTAATTGTGCATATTCCACTTTATCTTTTGTTTGGAGTAATTTTTTAACTGCATCAATCGAGAGTGCTAATTCTAAATCAGATTCACTGGCCTTCCCTGGTTTTATTTCAATTCCTTTTGTATTGCGAAGTACATTAAATACATCTGCAGGAGATTGATCATAATACTCATCAATAGAATTATAGAGACAAAAATCGAAGACCGATCCATTATCTAAATCAGAAAAAATTTCGGGATATTGGGATAAAAATGTAGTATATCTTTTTGCGATATTGGTTTTATAAGCGTCTTTATCTATTAATTGGCTTGATAATTTTTCTTCTAACATTTTTTTATATTTTAACTCTTATTTTTTTCTTTATCAATAAAATCTTTATACCATTCAATTGTTTTTGTCATACCTTCTTTTAAAGGCGTGATTTTATATCCTAACTTATCAATAGCTTTTTTGGAAGAAAATGACCAGTTATAATTAATCATTTTTACAGTGTCTCGATTAATATAGGGCATTTTTTTCGTTAATTTTGTTTTTGCTTCCCACATACCAGCATACATGAGACCCATGCTCATAGGAAAATGCCGAGGCTTTTTTACTCCCGCAATTTCGGCAATTAAATTAATCCAGTCATTTAAAACTGTATTTTCTCCACCAAGTATAAATGCTTCACCACTTAAATCATTCCTATCAATTATGCTTACTAGTCCATTTACAACATCGTTAACATACACAAAACTTCCTACTTTCTCTGCCTTTCCAGGAATTCCTAAGAGCTTCTTGGCTACTATATCATGAATCATTTGTCCAAATATGTTAAAATCTCCCGGGCCATATACTATTCCCGGGTAAAACATAGTTACATTAAGGCCCTTTCCAATATATTCCTTAATTAACTTTTTTGCTTTGTATTTAGTTTTTCCATAATCTAAAAGCACACCTTCTTCAGTATCATGGGTTTCATCAACAGGTTCTGCGGGTGTTGCTCCCATTGCAATAAAAGAGCTGACATAAATAAGTCTCTTATGCTTATCTAATGCCACATTCGCAACATTTTCTGCTCCTTTTACATTGACTTCTTCGAAGACTGATTTGTCTTTGGACCACATTCTGGTATACGCAGCCAGATGGTATATTAAATCAATATTATCAACTGCCTTATTTATACTGTCGATGTCCCGGACATCCCCGTTTGCATATTCTATATTTTCTAATCCCTCAAAAGGAGATAGGTCGCTGGTCTCCCGTACTAATAATTTTAAGTTGTGACCCAAGTTGCTTAAGCGTTTTACTAAATGAATCCCGATAAATCCGGTACCTCCAGTAACTAAAATGTTTGTCATATTTATCCCAAAAAACAAGCTAGATATTGTCTAAACAATTGTTTATTAATTTTGTCTAGACAATTTTCTATTTAAAAGGTTTTCAAACTTATAATTAATTAAAAGTTTGCAACTATTAATCAATTAATAGTCGTAAAACTGCTTTTGTAGGACATATGTGTAAAAAAGAAATCAAAAAAATCAAGCAGATTGTCTTTTTTTCTTTTTTATATTTAACCAAAATGGTGAAAAATCTAATTCAATCTATGATTTTTATTCAATCACATCAAATTTAAGGTTTTGAATAAAAAAGTGAGATAAAAAGAAAATCTTTTTAATTTTTATCTAAATACTTTATAATCTTGTGATATACCGGTCTCTCTCCCATTGACTTACACTTGTACGATAAGCATCAAATTCTTCTAACTTTGCATAATAGAAGTTCTTGAATGGTTCCTCCCCAAAGACTTCTTTCATAAACTCGGAATTCCTAAATTCTGTAAGCGCCTCTCGTAAACTTCCAGGCAATGATATGATACCCGCTTTCTCTAAATCTTTTGTTGAGAAATGATAAACGTTCTGATCTGTGGGTTCATAGAGTTCAATGTCATTTGCCAGAATTCCATCCAAGCCTGTCGCTAAAAGAACAGCAAATTGAAGATATGGATTACCAGCAGGATCGGGACAGCGTATTTCATTGCGTGCAGCAGAGGGTTTGCCATGAAAATCAGGTACTCTTATTAAAGGTGATCTATTTCTAAAACCCCATGCTACATAAACCGGCGCTTCATATCCTGGGACCAACCTTTTATATGAATTTGGCCAGCTACTTAACACCGCAGACATAGCTCTGGCATGCCTTAATTGACCTGAAATCCATTTTTTCATAGTCAATGAAATATAATTTGGATCAGATTCATCATAAAATACGTTGTTTCCGTCTTGCCATAAACTTTGATGCACATGCATTCCAGATCCATTAATTCCCGAAAATGGCTTTGGCATGAAAGTTGCAGTCATATCATTTTGTGCTGCGACTGTTTTAATAATAGTCTTTAGGGTAATTGTGTTATCAGCCGATTCTACGGCTTTATCATAGCGGAAATCAACCTCGTGCTGAGAAACCGCAACTTCGTGGTGGAGGGCCTCAATTTCTATACCCATCGCATCACAATATTCGGCTATTCTATATCGCATCATTTCATTAATATCATATGGATCATAGTCGAAATACCCACGCATATCGCTAGGGCCAAACGTTTCTTGCGTATCTTTACTTAAGACAAAAAATTCCAGTTCAGGCGCACAATAATATACATATCCATGCTTTTTAGCCTTATCAACTACTTTTTGGAGAATACCTCGTGGATCCCCTTCATATCTATTTCCATCAGGCTTATAAATATCGCAAATAACTCTCGCTACTTTATTTTGCGTCCTCCAGGGTAATAAATAAAAAGTAGAGGGATCAGGTACCGCAACCTTATCACTCTCTTCAATAGCTCCATAACCAGTAATACTAGATCCATCAAAATTTTCTCCATCCTGCATGAAATCTTCGATTCTTTTAGAATTTATCTCAAATGACTTTATAATGCCGTGAATATCGGTAAATTGGAGGTAAATGAATTTTATATCTTGCTCTTTAACCCTCTCTATTACTTGGTCGCATAATTTCCATCGATTTGGGTCGTCTTTAGCTATCATATTTTTTCATACTATTTCTTACTTTTAAGAGTTTTTTATTACTTATTAATAATATTTTATTTAATTATGATAGTACATCATTGTTTACCATCCTAAAAAATAAGAACTCAATTGCATTGATTAAGAAAAATTGCATAAATTTTAAGAATTAGGTATGAAAAATTTAAGAAAATTCGTCAGATTCCCTTAATCATTATTTATTTTTCTCAATTATCTTTTTAAAATTGGTTATATATCTTAAATCTAATAATAAAAATATAAATTTTAAAAGAAAAATATAATTAAAAAAATTTTGAAAAAATAATGTCCCAAGCAGATATATCGTTTGTTTTATTATGCACTGCTCTTGTATTTATAATGACACCAGGCCTTGCGTTCTTTTACGGTGGATTACTCCGAAAAAAGAACGTTATTAACATGATGGCAATGTGTTTTGTATCGATAGCCATTGTAAGCATTATGTGGTTCTTCATTGCCTACAGTTTAGCTTTTAGTCCGGATATGGGTGGAGGGTTTATCGGAGGTTTCGATTACATTTTTCTCGCAGGGGTGGGTCGATACCCTAATGCAGCCTATTCTGAAGGTATACCCCATATGTTATATATGGTATTCCAGCTAATGTTTGCCATTATTACCGTCGCTATTATCGCAAGCCCATTTTCAGAGAGAGTAAACTTCGGAGCATTCTGTATATTTATTTCGATTTGGGTGATAGTAGTTTATTCTCCGATAGCTCATTGGGTATGGGGTGATGGTGGGTGGCTACGCGTCTTAGGTGCTTTGGATTTTGCTGGTGGAACTGTAGTTCACATCAATGTAGGATTTGCAGCCCTAGCTGTTGCATTAGTAATAGGACCTCGTGAAGGTTATAAAAAAGAACCTATGGAACCTTCCAATATTCCCTATATTTTATTGGGGACTGCTCTGTTATGGCTCGGCTGGTTTGGATTTAATGGAGGCAGTGCATTAGCTGCTAATGATATAGCCGTTTTGGCTATGTTTAATACCCATTTAGCAGCATCTACAGGTGCTTTTGTATGGATGATGATAGAATATTTTAAAACTCAAAAGTATAGTACACTAGGTCTTGCTTCTGGAGCATTAGCAGGGTTAGTTGCTATAACTCCAGCTGCTGGATTTGTTGAACCCTGGGCCGCCTTCATCGTGGGTGGAACTTCAAGCATTGTATGTTTTATTGTCCTATCATGGCGATCACGTTCTAATATTGATGAATCATTAGACGCTATTTCAATCCATGGAACAGGAGGGATATGGGGCGCTATACTTACAGGAGTATTTGCATCAGTTGGAGCAACAGGAGTTATACTAGGAAATTATAACCAGATATGGATACAAATTATTGGAGTGGTTGCGACTATGGTTTATACCTTTGTTGTCACTTTCATTTTAGCTTGGATAATTGATAAAACAATTGGATTTAGAGTCCCATCTCACGTAGAATATGTGGGACTTGATATATCACACCACGGAGAAAAAATTTAAGGTGATAATATGAAAAAAATCGAATGTTTTATTAGGCCTGAAAAAATAATACCTGTAAAAAAGGCACTTTCCGAAATTGGCATAAAGGGAATGAGTATTTATGAAGTAAA
>JBHLNT010000060.1:1837-23901 GCA_048941265.1 Promethearchaeota archaeon | reverse complement strand
TAAGCTTTATCAAAAACGATGGAATCTTTAGCAAACTCGTCAAAATGAGGTGTTTTTATCCATTTATTACCGTAAGTTTTACCTGTATGGTCTTTTCGCAATGTATCAAATATTATTAGGAATATTCTCATATGCATGCGAATTTTTAATGGTTTTTAAAAATTCTTTATATTTTGTAAATATATAAGAATAAGTCGGCTTTGGCTTAAAGCCCCATCTCGACTAATTTTTGTTTGTTTAAAAGTGCCTTTTCTTTATTTATATTATACATACCTACAAATATTATGATAGCCACTATAGCAAGGGCTGCTGGTATTAAAGATACGTTCAATTTCAACCCGAATCTGGCAAGTTCTGTTTGATTTGCTCTATTTTCGGGGGCGTACCCTGTTACTGTCCACACAATAACAAAGATGAGACTTTGGAAAAAATAAGTGAATGCTGAAAAGACGCGAAAAATTCCCATGTATGATGCTTCCTCCCGTTTACCCGTTTTAACAGCAGCATTATCAATAGCCTGTGCTTGCACTAATTTATTCACAATCCCCCAATTACCGCTCCAGACTATGCCCATGAAAGCACTCATAATAACATACCCGGTATAATCTTCAACGAAGAAAAACGCGAAAAATACTATGGCAGAGGATATTAATCCTATAAGATTCATATTTTTAGCGCTAATTCTCTTTGATAATTTCACCCAAAAGGGTATTGATGCTACCGCGGTGGCGATAAGTAATAAACCCGGAAGAACCATTACTTCTATTCCCAATCCGAGATAATGTAGCACAAAGTAATTCATTCCTCCTATGAAACAAAGTCCTCCTGTACCCCATATAAGGAACGAAATGATCAGTCCCATCCAGTTCCTATCCTTAAAAACCCTTTTAACTACATTCTTGACAGGCTCGTGTTCCATTGTTTCTTTATCTAACTTTACCCTCAATTGTTTCATTTCTTCTGATTCTTTGACGCCCCAGATAAGGTAGGGAATTGAAACAATATATACTAATCCGATGAGAAATATTCCTGCACCGATGAAAGCGATTGATTCAGTTGCTCCGCCTAAGCTTGCAATGATTAATGGGAAAGAAATAGCAGCTATAAGCTGGGCTACTAACGTAAAAAACATCCCGATACCTAAAACCGTCGACCTTTGATCCTCATAGCGGAATAAATCAGGGAAGAGAGCTTCTTGACTTACTTCACGGAGCGTGGCAAATGTCTCAAATAAGCAGCTCATTACGGTTATCCATATAACTGCTATGATTACAGAAGTAAAAATCGGAAGATAAGCTAAAAAGAGAGGTATTGGGGCCAAAATACTTCCTATTACAATCCAGGGATAACGTTTTCCGTATTTTTCCGTAAATCTTTTCGAACGATCCGTATAATACCCAATAATTGGATCGTTAAAACCGTCGACTATGGAATAAATGAGATATATTAAAGGAATCCATAATATCGGTATTAAAAGGACAGTAACAGCGTAAAATTGAAGTGCACCCCATGCGCCATAGAGAAGAATGTAAAAACTATTTAATGCAAACCCTACTTCCTGTTTTCTAGAAGGTCGTTTAAACATTTCCTGGATAGATTTATTATTTTCGGAAGAAATTAGAGTCATGAGGTTTATAATCCATTTAAATTTTTTTGATTATTGTATTAATTATTTTTATTAATTGTATTTCCTATTTTTAATTTTTTTATGAAAGTGAGAATTCTTTACAAAAATACTCAAAATTCAAATGTACTTTAACATAAACAACACATTGAAAAACTTATTATAGTGTAAAATCCAAAATAGAATTAATCATATCAATTAAAAAAAAAATGAAATAAAATGACAGAATCAACGATAGAACCTGAAATGGAAAAAGCATTTAAAAGACCCAGTAAAATGACGGAAATATATTTCTCATTGGGTAATTTCTTTGGAATCCTCATGTTCGGATTGTGGGGGAATATTCAATTCTTTGCCGTTGCGGTACTTTTAATACCGATATTATGGATTCCTTTAATGTATCTGACATACTCAATCGTAGACGGCTTCAACGATCCTATTCTTGGTTATCTTACAGATCGGTCAAAAAGATTTACGGAAAAATATGGAAAGCGCTATCCATGGATTCTTATCGGAGCTATTTTAGGGCCGATACCCCTCCTTTTAATTTTTATTCCAATCTCGGATTCTTTACTCATTCTTGCAATATATATTACTATTATGATGTGTTTGTGGGAAAGCTGTGCCACTTTGCGAGAAATAAGCCACGCATCCCTTTTTCCAGATTTATTCCGATACGATGATCAAAGGGCTAGCGTTAGTGGAATTACAATGATTATAACTGTTATAGCCCAAATCGTTGGAGCAATTAGTATTCCATTAATTATCGCAGGTTTAGGGGGAGTAACTCATCCAGAGGCTTTTTTAGGAGCTGCTATCTTTGTTACTATTATTAGTTATCTATTCATCTATCCCTATAGCCGTGGGGTTCGCGAATCAGCAGAAATGAGACAATTGAGAGTAAGATTAGATCAAGAAATCAAAGAACATGATCCAGTACTAAAGGTTATTAAACGGGTCTTAAGGGATAGAAATTGGATGGCATTAGTATTGGCTTTCCTAACGTGGGCAACTGCTGGGTTATGCTTTTCGGCAGGATTGACCTTTTTTGTACTGCATGGTCTAGGATTAGGCATTGAGGTTATGGTATTGCCATCGTTATTAGCTCTCGCGTTTGCGCTTGGCTCAGTCCCTTTTTGGGTTAAATTGCCGAGAAAAATTGGCGTAAAGAACTCATATCTCATAGCTCTCATTTCTGCTGCACTAGTATATCTTGCTTTCTTTTTTGTTACAGATTATACGGGAGTTGTTATTGTATATGGTCTTGCAGGCATAATGTATAGTGCTTGCTGGGGAATTATCTTTAATCTTGTTCAAGCTGAGGGTATTGATAACGCTGCAGCAAAATCGGGTAAAAGAGAAGAGGGAACTTACATCGGCATTTTGCGGGTCTTTTCAGCATTTTGCTATTTCTTACAAACACTTATCTTTGCAATCGTATGGGGATATTTTGGCTACGTGCCCGCAAAAGGTCCTAATCAGACTTCTTATGCCATTTTTGGCTTAAAATTCGTGATGTCGATAGTACCATTTATAATTACGATGATGGGTATAGCTCTATTCTTTTTTATGTATCAAATAGACCGAGAAACAGCTATAGCAAATAAAAAGAAATTGTTAGAACTAGGGATTTAAACTAATATAAATTATTATTTTTATAATTTCCTTTTTTTTATTATCAAATGCCAAAAATCTAAACAATCCTCTTTCTTAATTAAATAGAAGTTCACGACAGACAATTAAAAACATATATATAAGTTGTTTATCAAAACATACTTCTTTTAGTATTAAACCTAAATTGTTCCTAAAAAACAAGATTTTAATATAAAAATCATTATTAGTTTAATATTATTTTGAAAAATTAATTTATGTTTTTGTGATATACACTTTACCTGATAAGTGAGGTTCGAAAATTTTGACCATTATTAAAGTAATCTGCCCTTCTTGTAAAAAAAAAGGAAATGTTGGGATTTCAGATGATGCAATCAAAAATGTGTCGCGAGGGCTTCTCGCAATTAATGTCACACCTAATTTAATCTGTGAGCATTCGTTTATTGCATATTTAGATAAAAACCTTTCAATTCGAGATTATTTTATTGCGGATTTTCAGATTGAAATCCCAGAAATAGATACACTAAAATTAAGTGAGGCAAAAGAAATAATTTCGAAAGACACCTTAAATTTAGATGCAATTAAACTTAATTTAACGGCGGATTTAATAACTCATGTTCTTAAATCAATATTCTTTAATAAAAAAATAGCGATAATTACAGATTTATCCTTTTTAAAAGAACATATCCTTAATTTCTTTAGGCAATTAATTGAGGGTTCTTTTGATGCATATATCTCTGTAATTTCAGAAGAGGAATATAAAAGCAATAAAAAGAACTATAAAGAACAAATAGTCCTTGATGGGAAAAAAATTCTTAGAGATGAGGAGAAAATCATTCAGCCTAAAAAACTGAAAGTAGAAAAGCAAATGGTTAGTAATTTCTTTATGGAATTAGATCCAACTACCAGCTTTTTTGAACTCAAGAATGAAATTCGTAAAACTTATAGGCTATCACAATCCATTGTTAACTTTGCTGCTAAATATGAAAAAGATGTGACGATTGATTCTGAGTTAATTATTGATCATTTAGAAAAGGAATTTAAGTTTAAAATAGATAAATCTTACTTAGAATTTTTGCTAGGAGTTGTAGAAGTCAATTTTGGAGTTAAAAACATTAGAACTATTGGAATTAAAGATTATCTGAAATATTCCACAACGACGGGATTTAGACCAAAATTATAGAATTTAAAAACATATTAATATTGACAGTCCCTCTTTACGCGACTTTCTGCAACTCCAAGGTTTTTTCTCATTAGCTTTAAAATTAACTCTAATTTTATGTTTTTTAGCGACTCGTCATCCCATAAATTATTCAATTCATCAGGGTCTTCTTTTAGGTTAAATAATTCACCATACTCCCGAAAGATAGTTATTCTCCATTCATCAGTAATTAAAGTTCTTGTCTTTTCATTAATATACTCATCATCCATCTCAATCAGAATATTATCATTAATCTTTTCATCAGGATCCCTTAAAATTGGAAGTATGCTTTTCCCCTGCATGAACTCAGGTATTGGAAGTCCTGCCAGTTCTAATATCGTTTCAGGAATATCAATTGAACTTACTAATGAGGGACACACCTTATTTTTTGCACCACCTGGAATCTTCACAATAAACGGAATATTAATTAAACCTTGATATAAAAACGGTCCTTTAAAGAAGAACTTATGTTCTCCCCCTAAATCTCCATGATCGGTGGTATAAATTACTATGGTGTTCTCTGATAGACCTGTCCTTTCTAATACGTCTAAAATTTCTCCAACCGCGTCATCAATCATTTTTTCCATTCCATAAGAAGCGGCAATAACTCTCTCAGCATCCAACTCCGTTAAATCCTTAGCTTTTGGAAAAAAACCCCGTATTGTTCCTTCAGTATTCACTAATTTTGAATAATGTCTTTTATTTAATATTGTGCTCTTTTCATGATTATCATAAAATGAACTGGGAAGGATAATTTCTTCTGGTTTAAACATGTCAAAATATTTTCCTGGCGGACTAAATGGATGATGTGGATCTCCAAAACTGCAAAATAGAAAGAAATTCTCTTTAGATACTTTTCCTTCATTAAATTTTATTAGATATTCAATGATATGCTCCTTGACAAAAGTCGTAGAATAAAGTTCTTCGGGGATATCGTGATTCCATACCTGTAGTTTTATAAATGAACCGTTTTGCTTAGGCGTCATTAATTTAGCATATTTTCTTAAAATATCGCTATCAGTGTCTTCAGGTTCAATTCCTAATCGTAACTGTAAATTTTCATCCAAATTTACTTTTGATACTACCCAATTAAGAAAATCGGGGTGTCCACATAAAATTCCGTGCCCCGAAACGATTTTAAATTCTTCCAGCCCAAAATAAATGCTCTCCTTAGAGAGTTTTTTATAATATTTAGGATAGGCAAATTCCTGACTTTTAAGGTTCTCATCAAATCTCTTTTTGGATGCGCCGAAATAATTTAAATGGATTTTTCCAAAACTCGCAGTATGATACCCATTTGTTCTTAAGAGGTCTACGAATGTGTTAGTTCCTTTCGGCAAATTCCTCCCGTTAGTAGTAACTCCATGCACCGAAGGATATTGTCCTGTATATATAGTACTCCTATTTGGCATACAAATTGGATTATTACAATAAAAATTTGTAAATTTAATCCCTTCTTTTGCGATTTTATCAATATTGGGTGTCTTCAAAACCATATTATCATTATAACAGCTTAAATGGTCCTTTCGCTGCTCGTCAGTAAAAATAAATAAAAAATTCATTTTTTCGCTCATGAAAAACTTCCATTTTTTTAGGGCTAACTTAAAGATATAATTAAATTATTTGATTATATAAAAACAAGCAAAAATAAAAACCTTTGAATTAAATATAAAAAGTTAGCTAACGGGCTCTAATTCTAACTTTCTTAGATCTTCATGATATCTTTTCATTTCTTCAATATTTCCCATTCCTATAATAAAAACACTAATAACAGGTAAATTATCTTTCTTATAATAAATACCTAGTGAGTAATCCCTAAATCTCAGTATAACGGATTCCGTCTCTATATTGGCTGCTAATTGGTACGATTTGAGTGCGTTTGCTAAACTGATTATCAATCCAGAGTCAAATGTGAGGTTTCCTGCATCATCCTTAATGGGATTTTTCTTATAATTCCTTTTATTGTAATTTCCTATTACCTTCAATTTATAGCTTTCTTCTTCCCTTTCTTCTCTTTCTATTGAGAATAACGAAATTGGCATATTATTGGAAAAATGAGTCTGAGACACTGTAAGATGCTTTAATTCACTCATTATTCTTTCTGGTGTATATCCTCTTTCCATTAATTTTTCCTTAAAATGCTTCACTGTATCAGCTTTATAAACAACATTTATCTCTTTATTTTTTATTTTTGGAACAAGATTTTGTGTTGCCCCGAATAATGCCACTATAGAGCTTCTATTATTTGGTTCTTTTCCATAGGGGGTTTGGAGAAATAATCTTATCTTATCATTGCTATCCAACTCCTCATTAGAAATCTCTAACACTTCCACTTGAATATAATTAACTAAATCAAAACCATAGAAATCAGCGGATCTTCCAATTCTTTTTCTCGTTTCCTCAGCAAGTATATCAATTGTGTGCAAAAAGCTTGATAATAAAAAGTAGCTATCATCATCTTTCTTATCAGGTAAGTTAAATAATGGTAAACCGTTGAAAGTAATATATACTGCTATATTTTCATTCCAATCCTTTTTTTCTAAGTCATCTTTTTCAGTCATAGACTAACTATTGTTTATTTGATGTTATTCTTTTATACCTTTAACATAATATAAGTGAATTTTATTAAATATAATTTTACATAAAAATCGATTTTTATAATCTATTAAAGAGCAAAATTGAAATTAAAGAATTTTATTATAATATATTTATTTTATCAAATCCAGTCTTTTCCAATCTGTTTTATTATAAATTCATCACCCTAAATTAAATTGCAGAATATTTGGCTTTGTCATATTCTTCCATTTAATATTTTAATTTTGATAAAGTTAATATAAAAAATAAAAGAATTTTTATATTGTAAGCTTCAAAGACCTAACTCTAACAGCTTTTTTCTATTTAATTGTGCTTCTTCTTTAGAAATAGAATATATTATAGCAAAAATAATTATTCCAAGTACAACAAATAGAAATGGAATAAGGGAAATAATAAGCTTTAATCCGAACTTTGCAAGCTCCGTTTGATTTGCCCCTTTTGATGGAACATACCCGGTAATTGTCCATACTATAACAAAGATTAGAGTTTGGAAAAACCATGAAAATGCAGAAAATACTCGCATAACACCCATATAACTGGCCTCTTCGCGCATACCTGTTTTTACGACTGCATTATCAATCGCTTCAGCTTGAACAAGACTATACACTACTCCCCAGTTTGCGCTATAGCCTATACCTACTAATGCTATTACAATAATAAATCCAATATAATCTGTTACAAAGAAAAGTAATAGATATGGTATGGCTGAGGCAATTAATCCCACAAGATATGTTTTTTTTATACTCCAGAGCTTCTTTGGTAAGTATACCCAAAGAGGTATTGTAATAATTGCCATTACTAATACTGCCAACATGGGAAGAATTGTATCTTCTATACCCAATCCGAGATAATGAAGTACAAAAAAATTAACTCCCGCTAAAATACATGCCCCTGCAATTGCCCAACACAGAAAAGCAAATAAATATGACATCCAATTTCTGTCTTTAAATATTCGAATTAGCACTGCCCTCACAGAAATCGAAATTTTTTCTTCCTTTTCTAATTTTAAACGTACTTCTTTCATTTCCTCAGTTTCACGAACTCCCCAATGTAAAGGGATTAGCAGTATATAATTTACTATTGCAACAAATATAACTGCTCCTAGATAAGCATCAGGGTTGTAAGCTCCTCCCAGATTTGCTATAATTAATGGGATTGAAATCGAAGCCACTATTTGACATATAAGTACTATAAGCATGCCGATTCCAGCTACATTCGCTCTTTCCTCGAGATCTCTAAATAAATCTGGAAATAATGATACATGGCTTATTTCTCGAAGTGTTAAAAAAGTTTCATATATGCTCATCATAATTATTAACCATAAAACGGCAATTATAGCTGCCTCTGAATTCGTCTTGAGATTAACAACAGGTATGAAGGATAATACAAGAAAAATTGGGGATACAATTGCTCCAATCATAATCCAAGGATAACGTTTTCCATATTTAGCTGTAAATTTTTTAGATCTATCAGTAAGATAACCCAATATCGGATCATTCATGCCATCTACTATTGAATAAATAAGGTAAATTATCGGAATAAAAACTATGGGAATTAATAATACGGCAACAGCAAAGAATTGCAGGTACCCCCACATAACAAACAATAAAATGCTTATGAAAGCTGAAACTTGATAATAAATTTGTCTTTTTATACCATGCTTTTTAATTGATTTTTCTGAAGAAAAATTTTCTTGAGAAGAATTTAATTGGCTCATAATGCATTGCTGAATATATATTACTACTACTATTTATATTATGGAAAGGGTAATATATTTTGTTAAATTAGAAGCAAAAATCTGAATGAAAAATAAAAATTTTTAAGAAACTTTTTATATTTATTTATAAAGAGAAAAATCATAACATAAAGGGATTATATCATGAATAAGCCAAAAAACAAATCCAGAGCTCGAAGTCCAGAGAAAAAAGCAGAACAATTTGATAAAATTTTGGAAGTGGGCAAAGATATGTTTGTGAAATACGGAACTCACGGATTTAGTACCCGAATCTTAGCGGAAAAAGTGGGTATGACACAACCAAATCTCTACAATTATGTATCAAGTAAACGTGAGCTGTGGATTGCTATAAGAATTAAATACTATAATGAATTTTATAAAGGAATTCGAAAAATTATAAAAAAGCATAAAGGTACTATTGTAGAACTTCTATATAAATTTGCAGAATATTATCTTGAATTTGCCGCAGCAGATTATAAAAGATTTCAGATAATGTTCGTACTTTCTGCGCCTCCGTCTAAAAAAATTGGACCTTTAGAAAAAGAATATAATCCTTTCCTAACAACAAAATTCGTTTTAGATTATGTTAAAAGGGCAATAGAGGTAAAAGAATTAATCCCAGATGGTTCTATTGAATTATTTTATGCTATTTATTCACTAATTTACGGAGCAGCTAAAATCGAAGCAGATTTGAAACTACGTGATAAAATAACAGAACCTATGACTGGAGAATTTTATTCTTTATCCTCAGAAGAATTTCGGAGATTTATTTTAAAAGAAGTTCGAGATCGTATAGAGAGAAACCGTATACGATAAAATTAAATATTTTCTTTTGTAAAGCTGTTTGAAAAATCTTACATAACTCGGATCTTATCTATCATGCTTTAAATCAATAATTTGTAAATATAAATTTCTAAACTATTTGAAAAACATAATAACTTATATTAAATTTTTAATATTCATTCATAACGAAGACAAATAATTATTATTAATGATAATCTCATGAAATCTCCAAAAAAAAAAACAAGAGCTCGAAGTCCAGAGAAAAAAGCGGAACAATTTGATAAAATCTTAGAAGAAGGAAAAGATATGTTCGTAAAATACGGGACTCATGGGTTTAGCACACGAGCTTTAGCCCAAAAATTAGATATGACCCAACCAAATCTCTATAATTATGTATCAAGTAAACGTGAGCTGTGGATTGCTATTAGAATTAAATATTATAATGAATATTCGGAGGGACTCAAAAAAATAATAAATGAACATCAAGGCTCTTACACAGAGCTCTTTTATAAATTTTCAGAATTTTTTCTTGAATTTGCCGCAGCAGATTATAAGAGGTTTCAGTTAATGTACTTGATTTCTGCTCCGCCATCTAAAAAAGTCGGACCTTTAGAAAAAGGTTATAAGCCGTTTCAATTGCCAAAATTGTTTTTAGATCTAGCAAAAGATGCAGTTAAAGCAGGAGAAATAAGAAGCGATACTGCGACTGAGCTTTTTTATAGTATGTATGCCCATCTTTTTGGAGCAGCTAAAGTTGAGGCTGATCTAAAATTACGGAATAAAATTACAGAACCTCCAACTGGAGATTTTTATAGACTAACTGCTAAAAAATATCGCGAATACATAT
Organism: Promethearchaeota archaeon; assembly: GCA_048941265.1. Classification (GTDB taxonomy): domain Archaea; phylum Asgardarchaeota; class Lokiarchaeia; order Sigyniarchaeales; family SOKP01; genus LW40-45. The sequence continues at coordinate 13,505 of JBHLNT010000060.1, read as the reverse complement.
TAAAAGAAATTCGAGACCGTTTAGAGAAAAATATTTTAAAAGATTAATGAAATGATTGGTATCAAATACATGATAATCAATTAAAATCATACTGATTTAAAAAAGCGGTATGATTTTGATTTTCTGATTAAATTAATCTTATAGTATGGTTCTTTTTGTTGAAAATTCCATATAAGATAAGTATACTTCTTAGAATTTTCCAGATCAAGTTTAATATTCAATCCTGAGTTTTATATTAATCTGCAATAGCTTTATTAATACTTAATTGTTTATTCATATAAAAGAAATTTTTAGATCTTGGATGAAGATATTGTGAATATTCAGAAAAGAAAGACCAGAGCTCGAAGTCCAGAGAAAAAAGCAGAACAATTTGATAAAATTTTAGAAGTGGGCAAAGAAATGTTCATTAAATATGGTGTTCATGGATTTAGTACTCGAGCTTTGGCAGATAAATTAGGTATGACTCAACCAAACCTCTATAATTATGTAAATAGTAAGAGGGAATTATGGATTGCTATAAAAAGCAAATATTATGATGATTATTTTAAAGGATTTGAAGATATACTTGATGAGCATAAGGGTTTATATCTCGATTTATTTTATAAATTCATAGAATATTTTATTGAATTTTTGAACGCTGATTATGAGAGATTTCAGATAATGTTTATACTCTCTGCTCCACCATCTAAAAGAAAAGGACCCTTAGAAAAATCATATAAAACATTTCCAATCTTGAAATTTGCGTTAGGATTAGTGGAAAAAGCAGCTAAAAATAGTGAAATAAGTAGCGAAAAGGCAACGGAATTATTTTATAGCATATATAGTTATGTATTAGGAGCCACAAAAGTTAGACATGACCTAAGTGTGGGCACCGATATTTCTGAATTCGTTGAAGGTTTTGCTGCGATGCCTTATAAGGAATATCTAGTATTGTTATTAAAGGAAATTAGAGAACGCATAGATAGAAGTCGCAAAAAATTGAAATAATTAAGTCTCATAACAATACTCTTCTTAAATATGATTTTAATTTAAGATATCAATAATTTAATAAAAGTTTTATGGGATAGAATCCCATATTAGCTCTTTTGAAGGTTTAACTTATAAAAACTAATTGGAAAGATGATGAAATACCAAAATCACTCCGGATTATGCTTTAAATAATAATTTTTTAATACTTTATAAACTAAAAAACCTAATATTATTCAGGTAGACTTGGAAATTAAGTTTACTTAGTTGAATTTAAAGTATTTCATATTAATTTCATTATATAACTTCGAATGGTTTTAAAGCTATTCACAAATTTCCTAGCAAATAATCAATTAAAAATCTTAAAAATTTTTTAAATAAAAGAATTTTCACAGAATTAACAAAAATTTAATGGTTTAGAATATGACACTTTTTGACGACCTAATCCTCGTATTATTGACGTATATGTACATAGTATTGGTAATTATAATTCCGGTGCAATTAAAAAAGAGAAATAAAATTTCGAAATTCACTGCCCGAAAAACTGTTCACTTATTAGCAGGTCTCAGCGTATTAGTTACGCCTTTTTTTACGTATCCTGCTTTCGCCATAGTGATAGCAGGTTCCCTAACTGTTCTAGTGTTTTTCAGTTCAAAAGAATCTAAAGTTAAAAAACTAAAAGAGCTATATGATTCAATAGGCGAAGAAGCTGAAGAACAGTTAAAACGCAAGTTCTTGCAGGGGCCATTTAACTATTGTCTTTCAATCACTATACTTATTACCGTTTTTGTAATCTTTGCTCCCAATCAATTATATTTCCCGATGGCAGGTGTACTTATAATGATTGTTGCTGATACTATGGCCTCTATTGTTGGAAAACGTTATGGAAAGATATCTTTGAAACTTCCATGGACCGGAAGAAGAACAGTGATAGGCTCTCTAACTATGTTCAGCTTTTCTTTCTTATTATCTCTCGGTTCATTTTGGTATTTTGGGCTATTTAATCCATTAACACAGATTCCATTAACATGGGATATTATCATTCTTTACGCATTTATCACAGGGCTATTAGCCACTATTATTGAAATACTAAGCCCATCAACTTGGGATGACTTAACTGTCCCAATTTGTTCAACTATTATTATTTATCTATTGACGTTTGTCTATTTATGAAATTTTATTTTTTTTTTAATATTTTTTTATAAAAACCGATAAAATGGAAACTCTACAAAAATCTTTTGATGTTATTGTTGTTGGAGCCGGAACTGGGGGAACTACGGCAGCTCGATTCGCAGCTCAAAAAGGCTTAGATGTATGTCTCATTGATAGGAAGGAAAGAAGCCAAATAGGTGATAAAATTTGCGGCGATGCTGTCGGCTCAGAAATCTTTGAACTCTTAAAAATAAAGCCTCCTCAAGGCGACGAATTATCCTGCTATATAAAAGGGGCAAAACTATATCCCCCAAATATGAATAAATGCTTAACTTTAATAGATCCGAAGCAAGTAGGGTATATTGTAAATAGATTGGAATTTGGACAGAGATTACTCAAGGAGGCCCTTGATGCCGGAGTTAAACAATTTTTAGATAACACGATGGCATTGGAACTGCTTTATAAGGACAATTTTATTTCGGGTTTAAAAGTTCGTTTAAAAAACGGGGAAAAACTAGATCTAAATGCTAAAATAATAATTGATGCCAGTGGTTTTAACACACCCCTAAGAAAACAGGCTAAACATCCATTAATTGAAAAAGAGATTTCAAAAGAGGATGCTATTTTATGTTATAGAGAAATAATTAAATTTCCCAAGCAAGATCAAGAAGTCATGGATCCTGAATTTATTTCCATAATTTTGGACCAAGAAAAAGCTCCTGGAGGTTATATTTGGTATTTTCCCAGAAATAAGTTTTCTCTTAATATTGGCTTAGGAGTATTTATGGATTGTAAGGGAAAAGTTAAGGAGTTTTATCAAGATAATGTATTCAAAAATTTTATCAAAACCTCCAATTATGAAATATTATCATCCGGAGGGGGAGTTGCTCCTATCAGAAGACCGATATGGTCGTGTGTTGACAACGGATTTATGTTAGTTGGCGATGCTGGATGCCATGTAAATCCAATTCATGGTGGGGGAATTGATCCGTCAATGAGGGCTGGATTTTATGCTGCTAATACTGCTGCTCTTGCCATTGAAGAAGGTGATTTCTCATTACAAAACTTATGGAATTTTAACATAGAAATTATGACTGGCATTGGAGCAGAGTTCGCTGCTCTAGATTTATTAAGACGTGTGCTTCAGAGACTTTCAAATAATTCATTAAATTTTGGCTTAGAAAAAGATATGTTAACAGGTGACGAAATTTTACAATTAACATCAACTGGAAGTTTAAACTTATCTTTATTAAGCATGGCTGCTAAGGCTATTAAAGGTATCGCAAATCCTAAATTAATGCTTGATTTAAATTACCTAAGAATAAGAATGAATGAGATTATTAAGCATTATAAAAATTTTCCAAAAAGTTATGAATATTTTGATGATTGGAAAAATAAAACAATTGAAATTTATGAAAAAGTCGAAAAAATGACTTATGGTTAAATTAAAATATAAGAACGAATGAAGGAGATATTGATGGTTGATCTTGTATTAAATAATGAGACAAAAAATACTACATATAAGTATATTATTAATAAACTCAATCAAGATGGAGCGTTACATTTCTCGTTAATAGATCCTGACCCTCTTCGACAAAGTCCTACTAAAGCCGCTAAAATGGCAAAATTAGCTGAACAAGCAGGAACAGATGCCATTTTAGTGGGGGGAAGTACCGCTTTTGATCAAGTATATGTAGATAAAACTATAGAATTAATAAAGAAAGATGTGCAAGTGCCTGTAATCATCTTTCCGGGAGGATTTTCCAATGTATCTAAGAAAGCAGACGCAATTCTGTTCATGTCTGTGTTAAACTCTAATAATCACTATTTTTTCATAGGAGTGCAGGCTCTGGGTTCTTACTTGGTTAAAATGGCTGGTCTTGAATATATTCCAATGGGGTATCTTATAATTGAACCGGGTGCTTCTGCTGGGTGGATTTCTGATGCCAAGCTACTTCCTAGAAATAAACCTAAATTAACCGCGGCTTATTCGTTAGCTGCAGAAATGTTTGGATTTAAACTCATATATTTAGAAGCGGGCTCCGGTGGAAATAGTATTCCTCCGGAAATAATAAAATTATGCTCACAAGTATTGAAAATACCTATAATCGCAGGAGGAGGAGTTCAAACTAAGGAAGATGCTGCTGCTATCGTAGAGGCAGGTGCAGATATTATAGTAATGGGCACATTTTTAGAAAATAATCTTATGAAAGACAAGGGAGTATCGTTGAAGGATATAATTGATATTATCAAAGAAACTGCATTGAATTGTAATAATAGAAGATGTTTTCAAAAATTATAAAATTAGGATGAAATAATTGAGATCTTACAACCTTTCATAATAATTATTTTGTACATAGTTTTCTAATCCTTCTAAAATGCTTTTAGTACCCTCTTTCTTATACACTTCCATTAAATCATCTCGCGTCACTACAATCCCTCTTTTTGCAGATAAATATCCCATCAAAACTGTAGCAATTGCTTCTCTTGCCTGTTCTGGTGTAAATTCTGGATCCTTATCTTCTAATATACAATCAGTGAAATACTCATCTTCAATTCTCATACTAATATCATAATATTTAGGATAAGGACCGTGTTCAATATCAGGTTCATACCATTTTCCTATATTTTTGCCCATTGCTTCATGGTGTGAAAATATTTTTACTGGTTTTTCTCTTAAGTGATCTTCAAGAATAGAACCTTTCGTTCCAAATAATTCAATTTGATTATTCAGAGTCGACTGGACAGTAAAACTCAGAACAATATCGGCTATGGTTCCCTTTTTAAATTTTAAAAAAGTCATTGCATTGTCCTCTGCTTTTTCTTGTAGAGTAGTACATTGTTTTGTAATCCAGCTATATGCAGATTCCACCTCATCATTTAATATCCAATTCATGGTTGCAAATTTATGAGCCCCCATATCAATCAAAGAACCTCCACCAGCTTTTATTGGGTGTCCTTTCCAAAAACCTTTTTTCATTAAACCCTCAATTTCATTAACTCCCTCATATGCGCGGATTAAAAATACATTTCCAATTAATCCGTTTTGGATTGCATCCCTTATATACTTATGGGCAGGTAAAAATCGATGATTTTCAGCAATCATGAATTTAACTCCTGCCTTATTTGTTGCCTTAATCATTTGATCACATCCTTCTAACGTAGTAGCCATTGGTTTTTCGCATAGAACATGCTTACCGGCTTCAGCGGCAGCAATCACCATCTCTTCATGCAGATAATGAGGTACCATTATTAAGACCGCATCAATATCACTTTTAAGAAATTTATCAAGATCTGTGAAATAATCCATTTTATATTTTCTGGCAATTCTTTTCGCAATTTTTTCATTTATATCAAAAGCAGAAACATATTTAATTTTTGGACTATTTTTTGTGGCTCTAATATGGTATAGCCATACAATACCCAAACCAATAATGCCATATTTCACATATTTCATAATAAAGAAATTGAAATAAATAATAAATATATTTCAGTTGGAATAATTTCTTTTAAAATACACTGTTAGACTTAGGAATCAAGAAAATTACAATTATAAAATTTATAATTCGAAAATTAATTAAATTAAGTAAAAATAACTGCAAAATTAAAAATCAAATCCATAATAATTAATATTAAAAATTGATTAAATATGGCAGAGCCGATTGGTTATAATAAAGATAACGCAAGTGAAATCTTAAATAAATATGATATTGATTTGTTAATTGCTTCTACACCTGTTAATGTTTTTTATTTGACGGGATTGCCTGTACTACACGTTGCTCCAAATCCAATTTTGTATGTATTACAAAATCAATATCCTTTTTTAGGTTTAGTTCGCAGAAATGGGGAAGAGAGTGCATTAGTTTGGGCTCTATATGATAGTGTTGAGGAATTTTCCTGGATTCCCCCGAGTGAGGTTTATCGAGTTGGTTCGCTTAATGCGGCAACAAAGCTCCTCCTAAAAAAAGTAAACGAATGGGATTTATCCCATAAAACTATTGGAATTGAATCATTTATGCCGTTTTATCAATATGATGCATTGAAAAGAGAATTTCCTAACGCGAAATTTGTTAATGGTGATCGTGCTTTTATTGACATGCGACTTGTTAAAACAGAGGAAGAAGTACGGCGGATAAAGAAATCTACAGAAATAGCAGATAAAGCAATTCAGGCGTGCATAGATGCTACAGAATTAAATATTCTTGACACAAATCTGCTGCAAATCGCTCGCCGTACAATTGTAGATGAGGGAGCAGAAGGATGGGATCATCTCACCCAGAATATTGGTCCTTCTGATCCTGAAGCACCCGGTAAAGGAATTCCGGTCACTCCCAATAATATTGTTAGATTCGATTTTGGAGCTGTTTGGAAAGGTTATGTTTCTGATATAAGCAGAGCTGTAGTTGTTGGAGAAGTACCTAAAAAAGCAAAAGATGCCATGGAGGTTATGATACAATTACAAGAATTTTGTGTTGATAATATAGAAGTTGGTAAGAGTTCTGCTGAATTATATGAGGATGCTCAGGCCCATTTAAAAACATTAGCTAAAAGAGGATTTTATCTAATAACAGGACATAGTATTGGATTAGAATGTGAAGAAGCACATCTTTTTAGTGCCATAGAGTCATATGACGTTCCTTTTGAAGAGAATATGGTTTTGGATATAGAAGTGTGGTTAAGCGTGAGAGGGCAAGGATTAGTCGGCATTGAAGATTGTTATAGGGTTAAATCAAAAGGGTGTGAGCGATTGTCAAGCTTAGATAAGGATATTGTTATTAAATAGGTGTTTAAATTATGAGAGTTAAAGATAAGATTGTTGTATTAACAGGAGCTGCTTCTGGAATCGGAAGAGCAACAGCGGTATTATTTGCAAAAGAAGGAGCATTTCAGGTTCTTTCTGATATAGATAAAAAGGGATTAGATGAAACTTTTGAACTTTTGAATGATGAGGAAAAGAAAAGAACAATGTTAATGAATATCGATGTTAGAAAACAGGAAAATGTAAAAAATATGATTGAAAAAACGATAGAAATGCATGGAAGAATAGATGCTTTGATCGTCAATGCCGGTGTCGTAAGGGTAGGAGATGTAGAAACCTTTCCTGATGAGGATTATGATTTATTGATTGATGTAAATATTAAGGGTACCCATTATACATGTAAATATGCAGTTCCATATTTTAAAAAACAGAAATTTGGCTCAATTATAACTTTAGCTTCTGTTGCTGCCCATATTGGACAAGTAGCTCATGCGAACTATTGCTCCACAAAGGCAGCTGTTTTAGGTTACACTAGAGCGTTAGCATTAGATTTAGCACCTTACAATGTACGAGTTAATAGTATCTCTCCAGGGGCTACAGATACTCCGATGCTTCAAAGTGATGTCGCAAAACAAGCAAAGGATAGAGGTGTTTCTTATGAAGAAGTTAGAAAAGAATTCGAAGAAGAAGGTGTATTAGGTCGCTGGGCTAAACCAGAGGAAATTGCTACGGGAATTTTGTTTCTTGCTACTGATGATTCTTCATACATAACTGGAGCCGATTTAAGAATTGATGGAGGATGGACAACCCAATAAAATCAATTCGAATTATCCATGAGCCATAGGCTCAGGAAATCGATTTTGTGTATTAATAATCTCATGGAGCAATTTATTTAACAGCTTAAATTTTAATTCCTCTGAACCTTTTTCATGCCATAAATTTATACATTCATGCGGATCATTTTTTAAATCAAATAATTCCCCAGTATCTTCTCGACCTTGATATATTGTAATTCTATAATCTTCAGTAAGCATTGATCTAATTCTCAAAGGTGGTTGATAATGCCCTTTCTTCATTTTAAAATCCTCGTCTTCTTCAATTATGCAATGATTTCTAACTTTGTAATTTGGATCTCTTAGTATAGGAGTTAAATCATAGCCCTGCATACCAGGAGGATGAAATTTTTCATCGATTTCAAGCAAATTTAAAATTGTTGAGGGGATATCAATAGAACTTGCTAGAGAATTTGTAACTAAGTGGGATTTAGTAACATTAGGCACATTCCAGATTAATGGAACATTAATTATTCCACGATAATGAACCATTCCTTTGTAAATAATTCTATGATCCCCGCAGATTTCTCCATGATCGCTCGTGAAAATTACCATTGTATTTTTATCTAGACCAAAAGAAATGAGAGCTGCTAATATCTGCCCTATACTAAAGTCAATCATGGATATAGTTCCATAGGTATAAGCTAAAAAATTTCTTATTTCCTCCTCACATGTGCTACGAATGTATGCTGAATTATCATATGCTTTCTCTAAATATTCTCCAATTATAGTATGATCATCTAAAACATCATTAAAGCTTGGCGAGAGTTTTAAATCTTCAGGATTATACATATCCTTGTACTTTCCTGGAGGGCAAACAGGATGGTGGGGATCGGGAAATGAACAATGTAAAAAAAATGGTTTTTCTTCATAGTACCCTTCCGAGACCCTTTGTAAGAAAGAAATAGTTTTCTCAGTCATATAGGATGTTTGGTACAGCTCTTCAGGAAATTGTGTTTCATAAAAAGACTTTTGAAAAAGCTTGTGTATTCTTTTCTTTATCGATTCAACTAATTCGGGTCTTCTTTCTTCTAACCAATCAAGATAGTGCCCTGTAACAGCATCGCCATGTCCAATAACTAAATCTACCTCATCAAATCCATAATAAGGTTTAGGAATGACGGGACGTTTATGCTTAGGTTGGAACGTCCAGCCGAGCATGGGTTCCACAGATTCCATTTTTAGATCAAAAAGAGGCGTAAAACAATTTAAGTGGATCTTGCCTATGGAGCTTGTATGGTAACCGCATTCTCTTAATGTTTGAGTGAATGTGGGTATACTTATATCAAGATTAATGCCATTGCATCTAACTCCATGAATATTTGGATATTTTCCTGTAAAAATAGTTGCTCTATTCGGCATGCAAATTGGATTGGTACAATAAGCATTCGTAAATCTTATCCCATCACTGGCTAAAGCATCAATATTAGGTGTTTTTATATCCGGATTTCCATAACAAGCTAAATGGTCAGCTCTGAGCTGGTCTGTTATTATAAATAAAACATTCATTTTATCATTCATTACAAATCAAACATTATCGTCTTATTAGCTTTATTTTTCAAAATTACTATTTTTATTACATTGTCATGCCTCCATCAACTAGGAGGCTCACACCTGTACAAAACTTATTTGTAGCAAGAAATAACACTCCTTCTGCAATTTCTTCGGGAGTTCCAAGGCGGCCCAGTCTTTGACGTGCTATGTACTGGGCTCTAACTTCTTCATAATTACCACCCCTCTCTCGAATTCTCTGCTCAAGAGAAGGTGAATCAGTGGTTCCTGGACAAATTGCATTCACACGAATTTTATCGTCAATATAATCTGCTGCCATAGCTCTCGTCATTGATAATACTGCACCTTTTGAAGCTGTATAAGCTGCTCTATCGGGGACTCCTTTAAAAGCAACAGAAGATGCATTATTAACAATTACTCCCTGTGTTTTTTTAAGGTAAGGTATTGCATATTTGGATACTAAATATATGCTTCTAACATTGATAGCCATTGTTCTGTCCCAATCCTCTGTAGAAATCGTATCAATTGCTCCTCCTAGAACGATACCAGCATTATTAAATAAAATATCGATTTTCCCATATGTTTCTATTGTTTTATCTATAATACTTTTTGCTTGGTCTTCTATTGACACATCTGCCTTAACAAAAGTGGCTTTTCCTCCCAAATTTTTGATTTTTTCTACAACTTTCAAAGCAGAATTGGACAATGAATTACAACAAACGTGAGCCCCTTCTTTAGCAAATAAAATTGCTGTAGCTTCTCCAATACCTGCCCCTGACCCAGTAATAATCGCTACTTTTCCTTGAAGTTTCATAAAAATCTTCAATTAAAATGAATTTTATTCCTTTTAAATTTTAATTAAACACGCTTTAAGTTTTTTTCAATTCTTCCAACCTTTTTTCATGGAGAACATTTAACTCTGACCGCATTTCACGGAAATAGTTTTGATTGATCGGAAAAAAGCTAAAAACTATAAAAGCTAGAACACCCACTACAAACGGTATTAATGATACCAATAAAGTTAAACCTAATAAAGCAGATGAACTCTGGGACTCTGATCCCGCTTTAAACCCAAAGAAATACTGAACAATTATTAAAGCTAATCCCGAAAATGCTATTGCTAATCTGGCTATCAATGTTAATATACCATTATAGGTGGCCTCTCTTCTTTTTCCAGTTCGTAATTCATCATAATCTATAGCTGCACTAAATGGGAGCTCAGTCATAAGAACACCACCTATTCCAAATCCGGGAATTAGAGTGATAATAATTAATATAATGAAATCATTAATAAGAAATACAGGCCATATCCCGGCAGCAAAAATTCCTATTGCTAAAAGTAAACCATATTTTGCACCTTTTCTAGAGTATATAATTCTCCAAAAAGGGATACTAATAAGAGCTCCTAATGCTACTCCAACAGCGGCAAATCCAAGTAACGCCTCATCCAAATTAAGTATAAATTTAGCATATAAAGGAAGGCCAATTAATGTTATAGCGAAACAAGTATCGATTAAAGTATAAGTCAAAGCCATTATCACAAATGATTTATTTTTGAAGGTTTCTTTTATCGCGGAAACAATTGGTAATGGTTTGTCAATTTGGTATTCTCTCCTTTCTTTTGTTCCAAGAAGAGAAAGATACATTGTTATTGTAATGACAATTCCAAGAATTAATCCGGTGAATGCCCAACCAACTGCGGAAGCAATCAATGGAGGAAAGATAATGCCTATTAACGATGAGGTAAAGGCAATTGTATCTTTTATCGCGACAACTGTCGCTCTCTCTTTCTCTTCCTCATACATTTCAGTGTATAATGCAGCCCAGGCAGTCATTGCCAGTGTAAATCCCGTATCAAATAAGAATAGCATAAAAAGAGCATAAAAAAAGATTAATATCTCAGACGACCATGGAACATACCATAATAAGATAAATCCAATTGCGAGAGGTATCGTTCCAAATACTATATATGGTACTCGACGTCCCCATTTAGTGATTTTTTTATCCATGTAATATCCAAATAAAGGGTCATTGATTGCATTCCATAATCCATACAATAGATAAATCAATCCAACAAGCTCAAGGGATAAGCCTACTTTTACTGCATAGAAAAAAACAAAGAAGGTACCCACCATATTATATGGAAGGGCAGAGGTTACACCTCCTAGAGAATATAGGAGATGTCCTCGGCGTGAATGTACCTGATCTTTTCCGCTCATAAAATTCTCACTCACTATAATAATGTATTTCTCAGTTTTAATTTAAATAAATATTGATCAGAGACATATAAAATATTTCATAAAAAACTTAGAAAAAAATCATATGAAATAATTCATGGTTCAAAATTTTTAATTATGTCAGCAATCATCTCAATCTTACGAATATCACCATTAGGACTCAGTTCATCTGACACTCCGAGAATTAGATTAGGGGAAAAAGTTTCTAA
>JBHLNT010000060.1:0-1737 GCA_048941265.1 Promethearchaeota archaeon | reverse complement strand
TCAATCTTACGAATATCACCATTAGGACTCAGTTCATCTGACACTCCGAGAATTAGATTAGGGGAAAAAGTTTCTAACACTTTTTGAGTATATTCACGAACGTAATTATTTGAATATTCAGGTAAGAATAATATGGAGGGAATGCCATCCAGAAAGATTTTATTTGCGATTGTTTCTTTTAATTCCTCCAAGGAAACATCGCCCTGAGGCTTGGGTGTTAAAGCTTCTAATCCATCAAATGGTAAATCTAATAAATAAGGCAATAAATCCTTTAATGAGCCATCCATATGAATATGACAATATTTACCTGCTTTGTGAAATTGTTTCACTCTTTTTTCATAATAAGGTATAAGATATTTTTCAAAATAGGGAGGCGGACTTAAATTTGCATCAATATTTTCACCAAAATTGATAATTTGAACAGGAGAGTTAATCATTTCATTGTACATTTGATTATCCCAATCCTCTAAAAAAGATAAAAAATTCTCAGTTTCATGCGGTCTGCTTTTAAGAAGTCTTATAGTACGAGTAAAACCAATTGTTGTTTTTACTAATCTTTGATAAGGAGATGATTCAATATAGGTACATACAACTCCCCTATCTCCTATTTGTTCTTCTGCTTTTTTATAATTCTCCTCGAGAAATTGACACTCTGTGTTATCCAGAATATAACTCATAATTTTCATATCCTCAACAGTTTTTACAGGAAACTCAGTATAGTGTCCCGAAAGCCCACCTCCAATAGCAACTTTTTGAGTCAACTCTCCTAAAGGAGTTTTGTATTTTGCTATTGATTCCCCAATCTTTGAACCTTGACTGGTAATTACCTGAATATTTGCCTCTGATTTTATTTTAAAGTCGAGGAGCGGGAGGTATAGTGTTTCTAGAGTGTATCTGGGACTTGCTCCAAGTAAATCGTATAATTCGAGTTGGCTTTTTTTAAGATATCGCTCAGGAATATCGGTTTGTAAGTGTTTTTCCACATTTCTCTTCATAAAAAGCCTATTTCCCAAATACCAATAATATAATCGTGGACTATAAACAATTCTATCTATTTTTTTTTTAGCAAAAATGTTTAAGACTCTTTGCTTGTTTGTCAGTTTTAAAGTCATAGAATCATCAATTTCCTAAATCAACTATTTCCAGCCCTAATAATTTCGCACCAATAATAAAATCATTTTTCCAATCTCCAATAAAAGTCACTCTATGCCAACCAAATGAATCCCAATCATAATTCTCCATAATTTTCTCAACATTACACTCCACAAGCATTTTCGATATACACCCCCCCTTATCTGTAATATTATCAATAATTTTACCGCTTCTGATTTCTATTTTATTCTCAAAAACACTGACTTTTATGGTAGTAACTTGTTCCCCAACGGGGAATTTCACACAAGGAGAAGCCCCTAAATATGCGGTTTCACCATGATATAAAATTTCATAATCTGCTAATGGACCATCGATTCCATATAGTTTACTTGGTGCAACACAATGCATATAAGTAATTTGATCCTTAACTGAATCAAAGGTGTGATTTGAAACATATCCTGGTCTACCTGTTATAAATAAACCAAATAAAAAACTCATCGCAGAATCCATATCAGATTCACAAATACCATAATACCCTTCACCACTTAGTTCGAAAAAAGCCATGCATGGATAAGCAGGTAATTTCCCTGTTAAAAGAAAAGTACCACAATCTGGAGCAAATATCCTGCAATTTTTATCATTTAA
>JBHLNT010000059.1:0-24058 GCA_048941265.1 Promethearchaeota archaeon | reverse complement strand
TCTTCTTTTATTATAAGAATTCCTACAAATCATAGTTCATAGATTAATATAATATATAAGAGAATACTCTTTTGAATTTTCAAATGAAATTGACTAGAATTAATAAAAAGAAAGTTAATAGAAAAATATCCTCATTTAACGAAATCGTAAATGATTTGATTAAAATTTTTGATATTATCTGTGAAAGTGTAGAAATTATGAAAGACTGCATTGAATCATTCTAAAAAAGAAGGTGTATTGAGATTAGGAATGATTTTGAAATTCCAAATTAATCAAATACTTGGAGGGTCAAGGATCTCGAACGAGATTTTATTAAGAAGAAAAGTGATCTTTTTTGCCATTAAATTATGAAGACCTTTTACACCTAATTAGTAGTAAAAATACTTATTCTTACTTATTGAGCGGTTACTTGTTTTTTTATAAAACACTAATCTATATTTGAAGTTAAGATGTAAAAACTGGAAAAATTAGTCTTGAAAATTATATTTATCTCCTAGATCATGATTGATTTCCAAATTATATTGAAAAATAAGGCAAATGAATGAAAATCTTTTTTTAGAAATAATGGGATAATGTCTATGTTTAGTTCATTTACTAACCCTCAGTCTGAACTTTGCTGTGTGTTGTTTGCACTATCTATGATTGTAATATCCTACTCCCTTAATGCCTTTCTTGTTTATCGTCGACATTTACTCTTGCAATTATTCATATATAAAATTTGGATTATAATTAAATAATATCATAATTATTTTATTTTGCTTTACCTTGATCAGCAACGGCTTGAACTGCCTTTTGGATTTCTTCAGTATCTCCAAGATAATAATGTTCAATTGGTTTTAAATCTTCATCAAGCTCGTAAACCAGCGGGATTCCTGTTGGTATATTTAATTCAACTATCTCCTCTTCAGAGATATTATCCAGATATTTTACAAGTGCTCTTAAACTATTACCATGAGCAGAGATTAATACTCTTTTCCCAGTTTTAAGAGTAGGGGCTATAGTTTCGTGCCAATATGGAATAAATCTTTCTACGGTGTCTTTCAAACATTCGGTTAATGGAATATCATTGGGATTTAAATCTTTATATCTTGGATCGTTACCAGGATATCTAGGGTCACTTGTTTTTAGAGCAGGAGGCGGAATATCATAACTTCTCCTCCAAATTAACACCTGTTCTTCACCTACTTCACTTGCCATTTTAGATTTATAAAATCCTTGTAAAGCACCATAATGCCTCTCATTTAACCTCCATGATCGATATACAGGGATCCACATTAAATCCATCTCATCTAATACTATCCAAAGTGTTCTTATACCCCGTTTTAAAACAGAGGTATATGCCATATCAAATGTAAAACCTTCTTCCTTTAATCTTTTACCCGCTTTTTTTGCTTCATCAATTCCTTTCTCTGAAAGATCTACATCAGTCCAGCCTGTGAAGCGATTCTCCTTGTTCCATGTGCTCTCACCATGTCTTAATAATACTAATTTAATCACAATTATCACCTAAAGTTTTAGTCATATTATTAAAATTGTTTTTTTCAATATACGCGTTCTTAATGAATATGATTTCACGCTTTAATTTAAATCTTTGATTTATATAAGATTAAATCAAAAAAAAGAAAATGTATATAAAATTAAGCCTTTAATCCGATATATATTAGCCAGGCGCTACACATCATAGCACTTCTAACAAAAAAAAGCATAATTCCAGGGGCGAATAAGGAATCTAGCATTCCGCTGATGACGAAATCTAAATATCCTATTGACATCAGTATGAATTTCTTTCTTATTGTACCTGTGGCTTGCTTAGCTTTTATAAGAAAACCTATTCCTAGAAAAATAAAAACTGAAAAGAGAAAAAATGCAATAAAAAAGAATGTTGGATGGCTTCTATTAAAACTTGCATCAATTAAATCTTGACCTGGTGAAACTAGTGTAAAAGTAAATGCATTTATAGTATCTAGCCATAGAAATGCTTCAAAGATTAATCCTAAAATAATGTAAAAACCTATAATCATCTTCTTTTTTTTAGGAGCTAAGAGCTCAGCACCTAAATACATCGAGGGTATTATTGATGGTGCAACCCACATGTACGATAAAATTCCATACCAATAAATGGGACGAATATTCTTTCCAGTTGTGAAGACTAAGATAAAATCAGTGGCAGGTCCTAAGTATAGGAAACCTGCTAAAACCATTGAAAGTCCTGCATAAAAAAGTAGTTTAGCATCTAATTTTTTTGAAGTATAAATTGATAGGCAACCACATGTCAGAGATGATATAATAATTCCTAAGGCAGTCAGACCATCTAAATATCCCATCTGAGAAACCATTTCAAGCTTACACCATATTAGTTTGTTCTTAATTTTTAGATTTTTAAATATTATTTTATTTAATCTAATTTATAATTTATTTCAATATTTATTATTATAAAAATAACAACATTGTATAAAAATTAATATAAATAAAAATGAAAAAAAAAGAGCTATAAAAACTCCGTACCGAAATAAATTAAAAATAAAGAGATAATATTAAAATGCTTTTTTACTAAGTCTTCAAACCAAGGTACATCCATAACGAAAAAGACATCATCACGGCTCTGCTAAATCCAATGGCAATTCCCGGAGGAATAACGGAATCAAGTGCTCCGCAAATGACGAAAACTATGAAAGCAACTGATAAATAAGTAAATTTCCTTCTTATCTCACTGGACGCCTGTTTTGCTTTAATGGCAAAACCAATCCCCTCAAAGAAAAAGGTTGAGATAAGGAAAAATATAATAATCCAATAAGCCGGAGAAGTACGGTTAAAACTCGAATCAATTGTATCTTGGCCGGGATTGTTTAAGGTATACGTAAAAACATTTGCCCAATCAAAAAACAAGTAAATTTCGAAGATAACACCTAAAATAGCGTAGAAAATAACAATTGTTTTTTTATACTCAGGAACCAAAAGCTCAGATCCAAGATACATGCCTATAATAATCGCGGGAGCGACCCACATATAACTTAACCATGTATAAACTTGTTTTGGCCTTATATTTTTACCAGATATAGTTATCATAATAAAATCTGTGAATGGACCTAACCAAAGAAGCCCAATTAGGATCATCATCAGTCCCGCAATACCAAGTAGTTTTGCTTCTAGTTTTCTAGCACGGTAAAAAGAAAGTAAACCGAATATAACAGAAGATAAGATTATTCCAGATGCAGTTAGGCCGTCTAGATATCCAATTGTAGAGACCATATTGTATTTCACCTAATTTTAAATTAGTATTAAAAAATATATGATTTTTTGAGAATAGATTTACTAAATTATTAAATTTAGTAGTTTTCTATAAATAATAACTTAGCTAATTTAATATTTAAATTTTTAATTTTGTTTTTTGTTTTAAGTTAATAATATAATTAGAAATGATGTTTGAAAAAAGTGCCTTATATCCTCATTGATTTAGAATTCTTCAATTTGTTTCTTTTTGATTTCTTTTTTACTTTTCTTATAATTTCTCCTTAACTCCTTTTTATTTTTCACTTTTAAGGATTCTTTCCACTTCTCATATAACTTTTCTAAATTATCAATCGCAATTGCTACCATATCTTTCTTAACATAACGCTTTACAGTGTGCGGTACTCGTTCGCTTGTATCTACTAATCTTCTAACTGTACCTAGTTCACTTTCTTTTTTACTCTCTTCATAAATGATTTTAGTTTGTTTAAATTTTTTTGCGGGTCTCCCAATATAAATCCAATCTGATTCTAAAATCTGTCCTATGTGAGTGCTTGCCCAGACTCCTAAAGTAGTTCCACTACCTATAACCGTTCCAGGACTAGTAATGGAATTCCCTCCCAATACTACATGATCTCCAATGATAACTTTTTTAATTAAAAGATGATCCCCGATAATCATACTTGAGAGAACAATCGCACCTTGCCCAATCATGATGTTGTTTCCATATTCAATAAACTCTAAATCACTCCACCCATCGAACATAGTAGATTTAAAATCAGCTCTCATATTACAAACCTTAAAGGCTAAATTAGACACCCAGGGAAAGCAGAAGTTATTCCATATCCAGAAAACGAACTTTTTTACAGTATAGCGGAGGCAATAGAAGTAATAATCTCTATCGTTCTTATCTACCTTGAATAAACCTTCTCGCGGTTTATGAATAAGTCCTAATATAATTAAAAATAACTTACCTAATAATAAACTGGATAATAAATAAATCCACCACCACACCATTATGTCTAAAAAAATAAAAAGGATTCTCCACCAATTTATAATAAGATCCGAATTAAGAGCACCAGAATAAAAAGTTAAAATCATCAGAGAAGGTATTAAAAAAGAAAGGACATGTAACAGTAGATATATGAAAATTGATGCTGATGACCACGAGAATACATTCGTTGTTATTGGATATTTTGTAATATCCAACACCACTTCTTTTGAAATTTCCGTTTTATTTTTTTCATTCGTCATTCAAAACATCCCCCATAAATTTTTTAGCAGATTCTTTGTCTAATCTACGAGCAGGAAATCCTAAGTATATTCCATTGTCTTCCATCTTATCATATTTTATGGTTGTAGCCATGGGTAAAAATGTAGCATTATTACCCACTTCTAAACCAGGCATACCCCCTATCAACGCATTAAATGTACAATTATTACCAATTTTAGCCCCATAAAATGTTAAATTTTCAGTTCCATAAACGCCATCAACCATGTGATTACTGATATGAGCAAATGTTCCCATATAACAGTTTTTACCGAAATTTAAGTGAGAGTGAATAAAACATTCTTCAAATATAGTTCCCTTCCCTATTTTATTTGAACCAATAAAGTTAAGTTCCCAATTTAGCAACCAAGGAAAAGGAGATTTGAGAAATACAAAAACTGGATATTTCAAAAGAAATGACCTCCAATGATAATAATCTAAGGCTTTCCAATGCTCATTTAGATTTCTATCAAATATGCCCTGTGCCGGACCTCTATAATCTGCGAACCTGTAAAAAACACTTGTAAATAATGCTACAAAAAATAGATGTAATAGATAAATTCCAACTAAGATAAGAGGTGTAAAAATTAAGATGAGAATTGTCACTAAATTTAACAAAATATTCAAAGAGAAAGGCATTAAAAATAGGTTTGGTATCAAAAACCAATACATAAATATAACGAATAATAATCCAGGTATTATAAAGGAACCTCCCATGATCCACCATCCTGAGAGGATATACACGTGAAAAGGAACAGACATTTCTTTTACATCAGTCCTTAATTGTTCATCTTCTTCTCTACTTTTAGTTTTTTCTTTAAAAATAGACTTTTCTAACTCTTCAATACTTGATATTGGTTGATTTTTCGCTATTTTTTTCGCAGGAGTACCTCGATAAACTGAATTTTTTTCAAGCTGTTGTCCTAATGAAGTCATCGAAAGCGCATCTAGAATTGTATTTTTTTCAATTATAGTTCCAGGACATACAACAGAATGAGCTCCAATAATAACGTTGTCCCTTAGAACTACTTTTTTTATGATTAATTTATCTCTTATTATAATATTAGACATAATTATACTTCCTTGGCCAATTTTGATATTTTTACCAAATTCAATAAATTCACAATCAAGCCATCCACCATTTACACAGTTCATTTTAAAAGTCTTTATTCCTAAGACCTTAAGTGCGATAGTTTCAAGAAGTGGTAAATTTAATTGTCTTGCCAACCATAGAGGCCATTTTTTAATAATGCTCCTTAAACTCCAATAGCAAAAGTTTTTATCTTGTTTATCTCTCTTAAAAACTCCTTCTTTAGGAGTATGAATAAGATTTATAATTGAAAGAAAAAATTTTGATACAAATATTGAACTTAATATTAGAATTAATATACCTATGAGGAAAGCTAAAGGGAATAATATAAAAAAGAGGATATTGGTTTCTGGAAATAATTGCCAAAAATACCAGAACCATATCAATGAAGGTTCGGAGCTTATGGTAATTATGAGAAAGTATATGATTAAATATCTTTTCTTTACTAATGTATTAGTTGTTCTTGGACCTTCTCGAATTGATGCTGGAATTGAAATTTTAATCAGTCCTTTAATCTGAAGTAATTTAGTGTAATTTAAAATATGAAAAATTCTCTAATTAATTATTTCTAATGAACAATCATATAATTATCAATTCTTATTTTAGTGCAAAGAAATCTTAAAACTTCAAGATTTATCAAAAATGAAAATTTTACCTATATAAGTATTAAAATCAAAATTTAACGCAATTTTGGTTTAAAACTAATTATAAAAGGACTAAAAGATGAGTGAAGAAACTTTTTTTTGGTGGACTGATGAGCAAAAGGCAATAGCCAAAAAGGTTAATCAGTTTGTCGAAGATCATTTTGAAGATGCCGAATATTATTTCTGGAAGCAGGAATTTCCTTGGTCTTTAGTGAAAAAAGTTGCCGCTGAAGGATATTTCGGCGCAGGCATTCCAAAAGAATATGGTGGTTTAGAATTAGGTGCCACTGGTTCATGTATCGTAGCAGAGGCGCTAGGAAGACTATACTCGGTTGGCCATGTTTTTGTAGTATCAATGCTAGCAGGTTTGGAGCAAATGCTACGGTATGCAACAGAGGAACAAAAGAAGAAATGGCTCCCTCAAATGGCGAGTGGAGAACAACTAGGAGCTGTGTGTATTACTGAACCTTACGCAGGTTCAGATGCTGCAAATGTTATGACTACTGCCGTGAAAGAAGGTGATGAGTGGGTAATTAATGGTAAGAAAAGATATATAACTGGTGGTGGTGTTTCTGATCGGTATTTTATTTATGCAAAAACCAGTGAAGATAAATCCGATCGGAAGCAATATTCTCATATTACGTCTTTTATTGTTGAAAAAGGATTACCGGGCTTTCATTTAGAAAGAGTAAATCCTTTAATTGGATTCGATAACGTACCTAATACATATATCTCATTTAATGATGTTAGAATTCCTGATGAGAATAGGATTGGAGCTATAGGTAAAGGCTGGAATGTGATGATGGCGGGATTGAATTTTGAACGCCTCATTGCGGGGGCTGTTTTAGTAGGAGTTATTAAAGATATCACTAGATTACTTTTCTATTATACTAAAAGACGAGTTCAATTTAGAAAATCCACGAATTTATTCCCTGGAATCCAAAATGAAATTGCAGAAATTATAGCTAAATACAGGATGGGGCGTGTTTTCGCTTATAACTGTGCCAAACAATTGGATGACGGACAAGAACCTATGATTGATGCTTCAATCGCAAAGTGGTTGATTAGTGAATACGTTATAGATGCCGGACTTAAAGCGGTACAGGTTATGGGAGGTGATGGACTTACTAGATTTTACCCAGCAGAACGCATGGTAAGGGAAGGGAAGATTGGGACAATCGTGGCAGGGACGAATGAAATTCAAAAGATGATAATTTACCGCTTTGCATCGATGTTACCGGAATATAATGAACCTCTGAGACTCCGCTGGAATGAGGAGGTGAATGCTCCACTTGTTTCAAAAAAAGAATCGCAATTTAAGGGATTAGAAATAAACGAGGAAAATATCCTAAAAGTAATTGCTCACGACTATAAGGTTAATCCTGGTCTTTATATGACTCCTGATGATGTCCGCATGGATATTGGGGGCAGTAGATCGGCGATTAAAAAAGTTTTTGAAAGCCTTGAAGAAAAGAATTTAATTGTTTCTCATCGCGACCGAGACGGTAAAGTTGCTTTAGTTAAAGCGACGTATGAAGGTCTAAAAAAAGCGTTTCCAGAAGATTATTACCGCTGGTTTCCAGCTTGGTACAAAGATGAGGATAAGTTTTAATCTCTCTTTTTTTTTATTTTCTTTTTATTTTAGAATCATCTAGCCTTGTTTTTAAAATAGAGAAAATTTTTGATATTATAAAAAAAATTTTATAGATTTGAATTATTTATAACCAATTGGTAATTAATTCAATATCTTAAGATTTATTTTAAATTTATCTTGATTTATCTTAAATTATTTAAATTGAATTTCAATCTTCTATATTATGAACGGAAAATCCGAAAATTATGGAGATAATTTCCAGCAAAAGTCTAAATATACCAGAGAGAATTTGCCTCAACACTACTTGGATTGGTCAAAAAAACCTAAACCTTACAAAATATATGAAAATGCTGTATCAAAAATTAGGTTACCTCCTCCTAAATTTGATGATACTATAAAATTTTGGGATATTCTGGTAAGAAGACATTCTACAAGGAATTTCTCAAAAAAACCCCTCACTCTAATGAATCTAAGCCTTTTATTGTTTGGGATGCAAGGACTTACCAGAGTTTTTACTCAGTTTTCTTATCGAATCACTCCCTCAGCTGGCGGTTTATATCCAATTGAAATTTATCCTGTAATAAATAAGGTTGAGGAAATACAAAAGGGAGTATATCACTTTAACATCCCAGAACATAACTTGGAGCTATTAAAAGCGGGGGATTTTGGTACTCAAGTTGCCGAAGGTTGTTTAGGTCAAAAAATGGCATACAATTCCGCTGTAAATTTTATATTTACAGCAATTATTGAACGTTCTAAATGGAAATATTTACAAAGATGCTACAGGTATATTTATTTGGATTGTGGTCATATAGGTCAGAATTTTTATTTAGTTGCAGAAGCTCTCGGGTTAGGAGCTTGTACCATAGGAGCAATTTTTGATGATGAATTAAATAAAATATTGGACATTGATGGAAAAAAAGAAACCGCCATTTATGTGGGTGTGGTTGGAAATAGGGTGTAGAAGAGTAAACTTTTTTAAAAAAGACGACTCAAATTAATGATGGACGAATTAACTGAAAAGTTTGAAAAAATTAAGAAGTCAAAAGATCCAGATGAAATAAATGATTTTTTGATTGATATTGGTAATAATCCTAAAAGTGAACATTTGATTATTATTGAATATTTTATAGAAAATTATGATTCGGTGTTATATAGTCAGATTAAACTAAATTTGATATATATTCTCGGACAAATTGGACTGAATCAGAGCTTAAATAATAAATACCTTGATTTTTTAATAGAGGAGTACTTTTCCTCCGATAGATGGATTCGTAATGAAATTCTAAGCGCCTTATATAAAATCGCTAATCGTACCAAACTTTCTAAGAAAGTATTTGATATTTTAAAATATGCCATATTAGATGATTATCTACCAATTTCAATCAACGCTACGAAAGCGTTATTACTTTATGAAAATATTCCTAACGACACTTTTAAAAAAATTTTTAGGCTTTTACAAACGCAAGATGTATCACTTCAAGATCAAATTTCAAATGTATTAAAGAAATTTATAAAAAATGAATATCACTTATATGAATTATTAAATGATTCTGAAAATTATCGGATTTTTACTAAAAAGGCATTTAGATTTCTCTTACTTACATTTTTTAATTCAGCGATGAGTTTAAGCAATTTAGAATCTTTCAGAAAACTTATTGAAAGCTCTAAATGGGATATTAATAATAAAAAGATATTTATAAATGAAATAGATACTTATCAAAAAATTTTATTAAGAAATACATAATATTATGCTAATTTTCATAAGATTGAATGATATTTTCTAACTTATCATCTGAATAAATGATTTCATTGAAAATTTTTATTAATAATTTTAAAATTTGTCTTGGATTACCATTGGCTTTATTATAAATATTTCTTAATATGTTCTCATTCAAGGGGAAGTAGGAGTCAGGATTTTCCTTAATAAATTCAAGAAAATTAACTGTTTTCAAGAAATTTTTCATATTCTTCCTATAAAACTTGAAAATATCTTTTTGTTCAAAATTTAATAGAAATAATGGTTTTTTAAAGGTAAGTAATAACTTTTTATCTTTTTCTTGAATCGTTCTTTTTATTTCTTCTAAAGAATCGATTGAATTTAGCGTAATTATTATTTTTATACTTCTTATCTTTTGTAAATTTAAAATTTTTTCCAGAATTTTTTGAGCTTCTATATTATCTAAAGAACTCCCTTCACTGCCATAAAGATAGCTCGGATCAAATATTTCTTCTGTTTCTTCACCTGTTTTCATTAACGAGATAATTTTCTCAAAATCATCAATAAATAAGACACTTCCTAATTTCGAATTTTCAATTATAATCTTTAACATAGTAAAAGCATATGATTTCTTGCGAAGGTCATATAATAGGTTGAGATGAGCTAAATCCCTAAAATCCATAAGTTCACCTAATAACCAGTTTTCAGCTTCCAATTTTTTATAGGGATCAAGTTGATGAGCTGTAATAGCGTTAATTATATCATTCAAAGCAATTTTATCCTCAAAATTTTTTGATATTTTTTTATTAGCAATTTTTCGAACTTTATTTATGTCAGCAACATGGAAAAATCCAAACTTTCTCTCAAGAGCGCCCCAATCATTGCATAAACTATTGGCAATGCTCCTTAAAAACTCAACTCCGAGTTCTTCAATGTATTCAGAATATAAATGGTAATAAAACTTTCTATAATTTTGCAATGAAATATAAAAAGTATTATGGTTATGGAGATTCTTTTTTAAGCTCCAAAATAAATGAGTCTTTCCTGTTCCAACGTCACCAATTACGGGTAATATAAAATTTTCATTTGTTTTAATAATATTGATAATGGACTCCAATAACTCTGCTCTGGATTTGACAAATCCGAGCTCTTCTTTGATTTCACCAGTCGCTACAAATTTTTTAAAAGGATTTATACCAATTTTCAATATGTTAAGGAGCTTAGCCTTTTTGTTTTCATATATTAGCAATTTTTACATCCTATAGAACGATTATTCCTTTAGATTTTCAATTCCTAAGATTATAATGAATCGCAATACGTCATCATCCATTTTCACATTTACTAATGGCTCATAACTTACACTTAAATCATCCTTTTCATTTCGACCTACGATAATAGAATCATAAAAAACAGGATCCCCTCTATGATCTATAACAACTCTATCAGAAATGCAAATTCCTCTCGAAATTAAACCTATAGGATTTTTCAAAATCTCACCTTGAAAAAACTCCAAGTGATCAACAGAAAATCCATGGGGATCTTTTTGAAATAATCCCGCTGTATGAAGCATCGTGATAGTATAAGGAAAAGCATCTGAAAATTGCCCTTCATCATATTGTTGCATAATTTCATCTGGAATCAATACCGAATACTCTAATGGACAATCATAGATATCATTCCATATAAAATCATCTTTTTTTGAAAATGCCAAATGCTTGTTTACCTCTCTTTCAAACCCTACCATTAATCCTTGGGAGATATGGACTTCATTATTATCAGAAATCTTAATATTATCAGAAAAAATAATATAATTTACATATTCCTTAAATTTAGAGATAATAGAGCCACTAAATTCTCCTTTAACTCTTAAATTTTTGATGTAATCGAACAAAACGATGTTTTTTTCATTCATTATTTTTAAGTCTATAAGTACTAGTCTTTTCTTAAGCGAATATGAGTAAGTTTCAATTAATTAATAATCCTTAATATTATATATTAATATTTCCTTAATCATATAAATTGTAACAACAATTAACGTATGAATAATGGATTCAACCACCCTTAACCAAAATGTCTCTAATTTATCGAAAGCTGAATTACTAAATCGAGCAAGGAAATTCATTTTTTCTACAGGTTTGAATGATGGAGCCTCAAAATTATGCAGAGAAAATATGAAATATGGTCTTGCTCAATTTCATCTGATTCAAGAAAGACTCGGAGTTGAGCCAAAGGCAGTATTCATCTCTTCTCCGGACGAAACAATTTCTAGAAATGCATTTCGCTGGAATTCTGGATTAGGTTATGGAGGAAGATTAAACTGGGGTGAGGGCAATGAGAAAATTATTTTTCTAAATATTAAACCAAATCATTGCGGAATTTTGGTAGGTGGATTACATGAATTGCCAAATTCCTATGAAATTATAAAAAGAATTGATGAAATAAAAGCCTCTGAATTATTTCATGATAATGTTAAATTAAATTGGGATTATGGAATCTCAAATCATTTTATTAACTGCTTTGAAACTAAAAATTTATCTAGTCTGGAATTTCCACCATATATGTTTATGATTCATGGGTCTGCTCCAGAATTCAGAGACGATCAATATGGAATTGGTCTTTATATAGATAAAAGTAAAACTTTAAAAGAAATAGCTAGAGAAGAGGAGACTCCATTTGGGATTCAATATGTTTTATTAGATACTTCCGCAGAGGAATATCTCGAGTTTAATAAGAAAGCTTTAGAATTCTCAAATATGAAAAGAAAAATAATAGCTGATAACCTTTTTGGTAATGATTATAAGATTATTTGTAATCAACCCCATCAGTTCTTAAAAGACTATAATAATATGTATTTGGGAAGTAATTGTACAGATATAGATTATGAATTGATCAAGAATGACATTTTTCCGACAACTCTTCGGGCTGATATAGCAGCCTATTTATTTAAGGGAAAGAAAAATTTTTCTGATACTACTTTAAAAAATATGAATTTTATAGAGAGAGCGGAACAATTGGAACTATTCGAAATGTTAAGAAATGCGAATATTTTACCTCATGGAGGAGGATATGCCTTTCCAGATATAAAAAAGGTCAAAAATGTAATGGAATATAAATATCAAAGATATTTTGAATGTGAATTAAGATCAGATGTTAAACGGGTAAAAATAGTAAGAGATGTATCGAATTTACAATTTGAATATCGTGGAAGAAGTATTGCTTTAAAAACCATACAATTAGATTTAGGAGAAATGGTAGCTCGATTGAATCCAATATTTTCCTTAAAAGTCTAATTATCTTATTTTGCTCCCTGGTTTAACATCTTTTTCTGGAGTAAGTATTGATACAATTTTTCCATCCTCAGCAGCTAAGAGCATTCCTTTACTGGTAATTCCTCTTAACTTTTTTGGTTCTAAATTAGTAAGCACGATAATTTTTTTATCTTTCAATTCTTCGGCTTTATAATATTCAGCTAAACCAGCCACCAATGTTCTTTTTTCGGATCCGATATCCACGGTCAACTTATATAATTTATCTGCATTAGGCACTTTTTCTACTTTCTCAACTAATGCAACTCTAATATCTAATTTCGAAAATTCATCATATGAAACCAATTCGATTTCACCATTTCCTGCTTTCTTTTTTCTTATTTTTTCAAGATTTTCTTGCATTTCATTTATTTCCAATTTTTGAAAAAGTGGTTTTGGACTTTTGATTTTATGTCCTGCTTTTAAGGAATTCTCATTAATACTATTCCAATTTAATTGTCTGGGAATGCTTAAAAAATCTAAAATTCTTTCAGATGTTTCAGGAATAAATGGTGCCAATAATATACCTAAAGCATAAACCGCTTGTGCACAAATGTTAAAAGCATTTCCTGCAGCCTCCTTATTTTCCTTGATCAAATGCCAAGGAGCTTTGTCATTCAAATATACATTTCCTTCTTTAGCGAAAGTTACTATTTCTCTCAAAGCTTTCCTCAGCTTAAATTTTTCCAATAATTTTCCAATTTTTTTGCTTATTTCATTTAGTTTCGAAATAAAATTCTGGTCTATCTCATCATATTTAATTTTTTTTGGTATGGTTCCTTTAAATTGCTTATTGATAAAAGTGAGCGTCCTATGTATAAAATTCCCTATATTATCGTTTAAAGTTTTAATATTATTTTCAAATTCAGACCATAAAAATGAAGTATCACTTTTTTCTGGTCTATTATATAACAAATTAAACCGCCAATAATCCAATGGGGCTAATTCTAGGGCTTCATCTATCCAGATACCAACTCCTCTGGATTTAGAAAACTTGTCGTTCTCATACATGAGAAATTCGGTTGAAGACACATTATAAGGAAGCACTAGTTGTTCCTTTTTTTTTTTATTTTCATTATATGCTAAAAGTAGTCCAGGGAAGACAATCAAATGAAAAATTATGTTATCTTTTCCTATAAAGTACACCGTTTTAGTATTGGGATCTTTCCAAAAATAATCAAATTGTTCTGGTTTCCCTACAATTTTTTCTGCCCATTCTTTTACTGCGGAAACATAACCTAAAACAGCCTCAAACCAAACGTATATTGTTTTTTCATCTGCACCTTTGAATTTTGCTGGGATTCCCCATTCTAAATCTCTTGTTATTGCTCTTTCTGGAAGACCCTCAGAAATACTATTTAAACAAACCTGTCTAGCATTAGGAGGAATGATTTGATTATTCTTAATTAGTCCTGCGAGACGTTCTTGTAATTTGGGGAAATCCATATACCAATGTTTTGTATATCGGATTTCTGGAGTTTTTCCACAAATTGCGCATTTAGGTTCAATCAATTCAAGAGGAGTTAGCAATTTTTGACAGTTATCACATTGATCTCCTCTTGCTCTATCATCTTTGCAATGTGGACATATACCCTCTACAAATCTATCGGGAAGATACAATTTATCATGTTTACAGTAAGGAGATTTAATTTCTTTTTTAAACACATAGCCATTTTTTTGTACATCGAGATAAAAATCTTGAACAAACTCTATATGAGTGGGATTGTGAGTGTGGGTATAATTATCATATGAAATGTTCCATTGCTCGAATAATTTTTTTATAATTTTATGATTTTTCATAGCTAATTCTTCTGCAGGAATATTTTGTTGTTTAGCTGCTACAGCAACAGGCGTTCCATGTGTATCTGAGCCTGAAACAAATACTACATCATCTCCCTTCAATCTAAGAAATCTAGCAAAAACATCTGCAGATAATACACTACCAATCATGTTTCCTAAATGAGGTATAGCATTCACATAAGGCCAAGCACTAGTTACAACCCATTTATTCTTAATTTTCTCTCTCTCAGTCAAATTGAACTACCTCACTCATATTTTTAGTAATAAAACGATTGTTCCCTTAAATATTTTAAATAAATACGGGGATTATTTAATATTTTTATTATTCAAAAATAAATTCAGTTTACAAAAAATCTAAACTTCGATAGACTAATTTAATTTTAAATATTGGAGATCCCAGGTTGATCAATTCTTAAGGTCAAAAACAAAAATAAAAATGTTAGAAGAAGTTCGGAAAAAATTATATGATAAATTAACTCATCCAGATGAGAATATTGTGATCGGTGCTTTTTATAAAGATAAACTAATTGGATTAATTTATTTGCATAGAAAATTAATGAATGAAAGAATAAAACACATAGGAAAATGGGGGATTATTGTTCATCCAGATTTTCATAATCAAGGGATTGGAACAATAATACTTAAAACTCTAGAAAATGGAGCCATTCAAATAGGATTAATAAAACTTGAAGCTTCGTTTCAATCAAGGAATCATGTTGCAAAGCACGTATATTTAGATAAATTACATTACAAGGTTGGAGGAATTAAAAGATTAGCTATTTTATTGGATAATGGAACATTTAACGATGAGATATTGATTAGTAAACTTTTGAATTCTAAAAGTGATTAAAATCTAATCAATTTATAAAATAGAATAATTTTATAGCTTAAAATTCAAAATCAATTTCCGCACCGCAAAATCTACATGACTTAATTTCACTATAAATTTTCTGAAGACAAGGTTCATGATAATAAGATCCGCATTTTACGCACTGGAATACTTTATATTCACCTAAAAAGATATTATGACAATAAGTGCAAGACTCATCTATTTGATTAATATTCTTTTCATCAATCTCGATCATCTTCGTTTTTTTGTAGTCATCGTCATCTATTATACTAATTTTCTTTTCAGATTCTTCCTCTTTACCTCTCATCAATTTTGAAGCCGATTTCGGAAGTTTAAGTAGAAAATAGCAAAAAGGGCAACGAAAAACATTTTCTTTATGTTCAGATTTTGCTGCCCACATTGAGGCGCAAGATAAATGCATAGGGCGATCACAGTTCGGACAAAATCTACCCTCTGTATAAAAGTCAGATCCGGTCGGGGCTTTAATTGAATGGCAGATCTGGCATTTTTCTTGTTCTTTTCCACCATTTCTCATCATAAAACGAATTTCCATAACACTTGGTCTTCTTAAGGATAAAGCAATTTCACTCACTAATGGAGGTGATTTCTCCTTTACTTGAGCGGTATAAAAATCTGGAGCTTCTTGAATCATCTTTTTGGAAGCATATGATTTACCCGAATTTATTATTGCTTTTTCATTAGCAAAATATCCATATTCTCCATTTGTCAGTTGAGCAATTTTTTTTAAAATATTTTGATCAGTTCCCTGTGGTTTCCCTATCTGACAAGTATCAATAAAAATCCCTAATCCTTTTGAAATATTAATTAATTTCTCCAGCCTTATAAGATTAGTTTTTAACTTATTATCACTTATAATGAAAATTCTATTGACTTTTCCACCAAGTTTGCGCATTTCTTCAACAATAAGTTGTAATGAAAGAGCAATTGCTTCATGAACAACTCCTTTACCAGAAATCTGAACCTCTTTTAAATTTTTTATCAAGAGAGCTTCGTCATGAGAAAATGAAATTAATTTTTTAGAATTTTTGCCAAAGCAGACAATAGAAATTCTATCTTTAGGATCAATTGCAAATTTAGTTTGAATGAAGTTTTTAGCAGCTAGTAACGCAATTGTAAGCCGATTAGGTTTCAAATCAGTTCTTAGCATCGATCTCGAGGCATCTAACACAAGTATTGTATCTTCAAGTTTGATATCATGCAATTTTTTTTACTCTAAACTTATTGAATGTGTTTTAAGAAATAATAATGTAAAAAAGATAAATAACTATTTATTTTAAAATTTAAATGATTATCATTTCAAGAAATGGTAAGCAAATAGGGTGTATACTTTTATCGCATTTATGAAATCTTCAATTTCGACATATTCATCCACTGCATGAGCCGTAGTTCCCACTCCTGGACCAAATATTATTGAACTTTTACAATAATTTGTATTACGTAAATAATTAACATCTGCAGAAGCGGGTAATAGAAAATAAAAGGGTTTTTTACCATAATATTTCTCAACTATATCATAAAAATTCTTTAAATCTTTGGAGTTTTCCCAATCACTCCAATAAGAGGGTTCAGAGGCTTCTTCTACCTCTAAATAGAAAAAGGTCTCCTCTGGAAGGGCTTTTGGAGCATCCTTTATTTCATATCCGATATCGGTAATTAATTTCTTTAATGCTTTAAGGATCATTTCTTTAGTTTGGCCTGGTAATAATCTAAAGTCCATAATTGCCTCACAATGATCGGGAATCACGTTTTCTTTTATTCCTGCTTTAATCATTGTAAGCATTTTTGTAAACTGAGTAAGAGCTTTTGATACATTGGATAAAAGTGGTTGCTCATTATAAACACGTTCAAAACTTTCTTGAGTCGGAAATGAAGCACTTAAAAGTGTTTTAAGTTCTTCTAACGATATAGGGGGATTAATTTTAGGCATTAAATCATCTAGCTTATCTAAATTTTGAATAAGATTATTCATCATATATATGGCATTTTTCCCGAGAAACGGTACAGAAGCATGACCTGATACCCCTTTAGCAATTATTTTAAGTTGTACACGCCCTTTTTCTCCCAAAACAATCGCGTGCGATAACGGCTTATAATTTGAGCTCTCACCTACAATAGCAAAGTCGCATTTAATTGATTTTAATTTATTGTCTAAACACCATTGAGTGCCAAATTTCCCTCCAGTTTCTTCATCAGCAACAGCATTGAAAATCAAATTTCCTTTTAAATCTATATTTAAGTTTTTCAATAGTTTTAAAGCGATAGCCATTGCTGCTAAACCCCCTTTCATATCTGCGGCCCCTCTTCCATAAATAAATTTTTTCCTTTTTACAGTTGCTGAAAGAGGAGGATATTTCCAATCTTCCACAGCCCCAGGTGGTACGACATCCATATGTCCATTATATAACAAATTTTTATTTTCAAATTTATCATTTAAATATGCTATTAAATTTGCACGATTAGATCCAAATGGAAATATCTCGCATTTAATATTAGATTCTTTCAGAAATTCATCTATCTTTAAAGCTACGTTTTTTTCATTCCCCGGTGGATTAAACGATTCAGTTTTGATTAAATCCCTAAAAAATTCCACATATTTCTCTTTATTGTTCTCAATCTCTTTAAGAATTATTTCTTCGCTCATATTAGTTTTCCTTTTAATGTTTTATAAATATACAAATCATAAAATGCTTTAAGGAATTATATAATTTTACAAAAAACTCTAACTTTCAGTCAAATATAAAAAATTTAGGAAATTTTAATAGAATTAAATAACTTTATAAATAAATTAAATTGGATTATACCCGGTAATTCTTTTGATTCGACAAAAAATAAAAGTCAAAGGAATTTTTTTAATAAGCTTATTAATAATTTTAATACTATTTTCAAATATTACTCCCTTTACAGGCTATAATCCAATTATGAATGAAAATAATTCTAACATTCCATTTAATAAGGATCAGAATGAGTACCCTAAAAGTTCTGCTTCTAATTTAACAAGTTATATTACTGGAGAAGGAGTAAATCAACCAGTTAGGGTTTATATGAAAAATGTCTCTAAATCAATAGGAAATGAAGAAGCATATTTTGATATAGCTGCTCCTGCAGATAATATGTATCTAGATTATGGAGATTTTAGATTTGGGTTTAATAATAATTACACAACGGAGTATATTGTAGAAGAAAGTAGTGCTTTAAATCCGATTACTTCCTATTTCGAGAATTATCCCTTTGTAGAGGGCAGTTCAAATATTATTATTAATGAAGGGGTAGATGGAGATGGTGGTTATAGTCAAGTGGTTGATGAGAACTCCAATACCTATTGGAATATCAGTACTAATGGTGCTAATTCCGTAGACTTTATTACATTGGCTGATTTTACTGGTGCTTCTCAATCTGGTGGACGTACTGATTTACCTTTTGATAAAGATAATATTGTAGGTCTTATATTGAATTTTACATATAGTTTAAGTAATTATGCTAATGTTACGGTCCAAATAAGGGATTTTCATGAGAATCAGTGGAGCACCATCATTGATAATGTTGAAATTAACTATACTCTGGGTAGACGACATATCGACAAATTAATTGTAAATAAAAACTTAAGGTTTATAAATGATTCAGATAGTACCCTAATTAGGTTTATCTTTAATAGAACAGATACTACGGATTTTTTTGTCTTACTACGCGAATTTGATTTAAGTGCAATAGTTGTATTTGAATTACCGATTGCTACAAATAACTGGGTTGCGTTAGAATTAGATTTAAGAGGTACTAATTCAACTATTAATGGATTTTATGCGTGGATTAGGACATTGGATCTGGATCAAGCACTTTTTGGGCATTTAAACATTTCTCTTTATCGAGCAAACAGTACGATGAAACCCACAACAACCAATTTAAGATCGGTAAATTTACATATAGAACCCGATTTGTCCCAGTTATTAGATTCAATGATTATAGAATTCGATGATTATCATGGTGATCAGCTTACTTATTTTAAATTTGATACAGAAGAGACTTATAATTTAAGTCGATATAATTATTATATTGTTATTACATCAAATGTATCAAGTGGAGTCTATAGTTTAGTTACACTTCCCGCTACTGGACCAAATGGGGATAATGAAGTAGATCATCAAATAGAAATTTCAAAAAACAATGGAGATTCTTGGAGTTTAGCAAGATCTGAGTTAAATACTCGTGCTCTTAATACAATTCCATTAGATGCCCATCTTTTTAAGTTGAATATCACAAGAGGATATATGCCCTCAGACTTTGAAATTGAAGGTGAAGAAACATTACAGATTGAAAATGAAGAATTTTTAACTAATCTTAGAATCCAATATCCTAATAGTCCAGATCTAACCTGGGGTTTAGGGGTATGGAATCATAATTTTACTAATCCCATTAAAATTGATATCTTAAATAATTTTCGTGTGAATTTAACCTGGAATATGACATATATTAAAGGTTTCGAGTTTGATGTCAACTATACAGCAATTGCATATCGAGTTGAAAATGCTACAACGTATTATATGGCTAATTATGATTATGATCCCGAATGGATTTTTAATTATACTTTAGATCTAGATAAATTTTCCACCTACAAATGGGACTTTAATAAATTATGGTTTGTATATCCAAATTACTTTACAGCTCATAATTTAACTACTCCAAATGGTACTGAAATATTTAGTCAAACACGTGAGGCTTCAATAAAAAACATACCAGGGTTCTTAAAAGTTAGTATCTCTACAAATATTATAAATACCTCACTTTCCGAAAGGGATGAGTTTAATGGAACTTATTCACTCTATTTAACTGGATTTAATGCCATAAAAGACGATGGGATGTATAGTTATATTAATTATAAAGGAATATTGTGGAAATCCAATGGCTTCATGTTTGGAGACAATATTTCAATAAGCGCCAAAATTCAAGGACCAAACAATTTAGCACCGAAGAGTGGTTTTATAAATGTATCATTATTTTATCCGAATGGGACTTATATTAATAATCTAGAATACAGCAATGGTAATTTGTCTAAAGATGGGACTCGGCTTTCTTATGATTTTAATAAATTGACAATATATAACGTCACTAAGGATATTCCCGTGCAAGGAACTTATTATTTAGGGTATTTCTGGACAAATGATTCGATTGTTGGATGCAATAAAATCCCAATTTATATAGATTCTTATATTACATTGCTGGAAGATTGTACTTTTGATAGTATGGCGGATAAATATTTACTTTCTGGAACGGTACAGATGAATAATTCTAAAGATTATCCTTACGGTGCCGAAATGTTGATCGCTGTTGTAAATGAAAGCACAGGTGTGTATGATCCAGACTTTTATTCAGTAAATAATTCAGTTTCATCAGAAGAGGGTACTTTTTTATATTCACCAGATTATAGTGGTTATAAATTCCAAGTATATATGAGCAATTTCAAGCAAAATGAAACAATTCTAAATCCTGATGAAACAATTCATATTGAAACAACTATTCAGAATAGAGATCCTTTTTATGATTTAGATGTAAAAATTGAAGTGCTGCTTGTTTCATATATAAATAATCAATGGATTATAACCAACGCTACTTCTGATACAAAAAATTTAAAATTATTAGGAGATGCAGGAGATAGACAAATATTTAGTGTTGATTTAGAATTACCCTCCTATGATGAAGATGATTTAACTTGGGACGGATTAAATGCACCAATTCGGCAGGGAGGTGCAAAAACGTTAGTTAAAGTATATATAGAAGATAATTATGCAGGGAGCTATATGAGCGAAGATTATTCCCTTCTCATACCAGAAAAAGATGACATTTATGATGCTTATGTAATTACTTTAAAAGAACCAGTAACACCTCGCACAATTTTGCAATATTTTGCAAGAGGGGAATGTATATATCTTCCTGAAAATTGTACTTTTATTGCTAATGTTGTTAATAAGGATTATATGAGCATTTACAATTTAGTGGACTTTTCTATTGGGTTAAAAAGCCCTATTAAATTTTGGAATATAACGATAACTCCCGAAAAACCTCTTGAGGGAAAAATTTTTACAATTGGCGCTAATTTAGCAACAGAATTTGATGAACCTTTATCTAATAAAGAAGTATTATGTCAATATTATGATGGTAATTCCTGGTTTAATATAACCTCTGGCTTAACAGGTTCTACCGGCTTCACTATACTGAAAGTGGATAGCTCAATTAGAAAAATTGATGCGAGTATAAGCAAATCATTTCGATTGCTTTGGAAGGGAGATAATGAAACATTAAATGGTACTCAAAATTTCGATATTGATATCATAGTACAAACAAACAGTATTAAGATAAATAGTGAGGATGATGAGACTTTTGTTTATAGAAACACGCTTTCAGTTATAGAAGTAAATTTAAAGAATAATGGAAATTCAATTCTAAAAATACTTGAAATCGATATAAGCATTGACGTAGGGAATGTTGGTCATAAGATTAAAGGAGAAGATAATAGTCTTTTAGATCGCTTTGGATCAGGAGAATCCACGACGATCAAAATCGAATTGGAAGTAGGTGATGTAAATTCAGATGAAATGGAAGTTAAAGTAGAAGTCATTGCAGAAAACATTGTAACGGGAGAGATTGTTACTGTAAGTAAAACTATCAATTTAGATGTTGTTCATAAACCTTTAACTGATTATTTCGTTGAGAATTTTATTTATATATTTTTAGCATTAATAGCTTTTATCGGAATTAGTGCTCTCTTTTATTATAGAAAAACTAAGAAAAAGTTAGAAAAGCAAGTTGAAGAAGTCGAAGAAAAGCGTCCAAGGAGAGGAAAATATGTTAAAGTTTCTGAGTTAAAACTTGAACGCCCCAAAGTTGAAGAAAAAGAAGCTGAAATAAAAGATATTGAAGAAAAGAAGGCGGTTGATTTGGATCAACTATTAGAAGAAGAACTTGGAGTTGAGAGAGAACTTATAGAAGAAGTTAAAGAAGTTCCCGTTGAAAAACCTCCTAAAGAGGTTGTACTACCTCCAAAAAAGGTAAAAAAGGAACCAAAAAAGAAAAAGAAGCCTAAAAAAGCTCGAATTTCGACAAAAGAGATGGTTGAACAAAAGAAAAAGAAGAAAAAGAAACTTGGAAAAGTGAAGAAACCTAAAAAACCTAAGCCTAAAAAAGCCTTAAGGAAAAAAAAAGAAGAACCTAAGAAAGGCAAAAAGAAAAAATCTACTGATTTAGATTCACTTTTAGAAGAAGAAGGATTAGGTGATAAAAAATAATTAAATTTAAACTTCCTAGTTTTGGTTTTTTAGAAATATAATTCTCTAAGCTTCAGATACAACTTAAGTTAAAAAAAGAAGAAAATAAAATTATAACTTTGAAATACTTATTAAATTTCTCTTTAGAAGCCCTAGCGATGCTTTTCCATCTATTCCAGCCAAAGCAATTAATACGGTTGTTTCTGAGCCTGCAAGTACCGCAAATCCCTCTTCTAGCTCAATTGTTGTGTTTCTTAAAGATCCTTTGTCAATATCAGCACCTAATGTATTTGAATCCTTAATAATTGAAACGCAGGCTTTTGCAATCTTCGAATGGTCCATTTCGGTAATAGTCTGCCCTATTATCACTTTACCGTTTAAATCTGCTGCGATCAAACCTTCGCATTCTGGTACGGTATCCATTAGTTGAGCAAATTTTTTTTCAATCTCTTCTTTACTCATTGAAAGAACTCTCTTTTAAATTGATAATAATAGAATTTTAATATTATTTTTATTCATTAGTATAGATATAACTTGAATATATAGTATCAATATTCAAAAATAAATTTAAACTTTTTATTAATATCTAAAATTTAAAATCTAATAATATCACTTTTTTATATTAAACTAATTTGAATATCACTTTGAGAAAGAGTAAAAAAACATAAGTTTACTATGAAAAAGTATTGAATTCGTGTTTAATATGGAATATTTAATTACAAGATTATGTATTTATAAAACTATCTCAATTTGAATTTACTTTATCAATTTTAGATGATATTAAAAAAAGTAAATTTATGACAATAAAAAAATCTTGATTTTATTTTAAGATAATTAAGATAAGTCCCTCTTCGATCGCCACCATAACCTCTCCCTTGCTTGTCTCTAAACGAATGAATTTTAGGTTTCCCTCTCTTAGTGCATCTACAACTTGTTTTGATTTTCCTATAAGGGATGTGATATATGCGCTAACTTCCTCAGTCTGTTCAGTGGGAAGGTTTGCTTTAATTGGAAGCCCACTAGAATCACAGATGATTACGCCACGGACGCCCTCTTTCTCTTCAAAGCGTTTTATTATTGCTTTAACTTCATTTACATCAATCATAGTTGATTCACATATCTTCTCTTTAAAGAATAAATTCTCCATATTTAATTTAATAATATTATAATATACTTAACACATAAAAATATTCTCTATTAATTTTTTTCTAACTATTAGCTATCAATAAATTCCAAAGCTTTGATAATAATCATTTAATAAAAATTAACATCTCAAAATCGAT
>JBHLNT010000003.1:20700-84951 GCA_048941265.1 Promethearchaeota archaeon | reverse complement strand
GCAACTAACTCTGAAAGATAAAAAATCGGCAAATCATAATTAGTATTATTCTTCTTGTTGAGCTCCCGTTGATTAAATTCATATTGTTGATAACAAGCAGGGCACACAACAACTACACAATTTGCTCCAGATTTTTGAATCGCACTCAATTTATTATCAATCATCTTAAGAGATAAATCTTTGTCTGATTTTTCTAAGGGATTTCCACAACATTCCATTTTAAATCATAATCTACTGTTTCTGCCCCTAATACTTTTATTATTTCATCAACAGTAACTGGTTCAAACGGATCATCCCATGCTATAATCTCTGAAGGACGTAAATAATGACATCCATAATGAACTGCCACTTTAAACCCTTTTAAAGGCTTTTCCACAGTTTCCTTGACATTTTCGAGATTTTCATAGAGAACTTCCGCAAAATGCTTAACCACAGTCTTACCATCATACATTTTACCGATCTTTTGTAAATATCTATTCACTTCTTTCTTAACGGTGAGATCCTTATTAATAAAAAAATTCACCCCCTTGAGCGTTTCCACACAACCGGAGCAAAAAGATATAACACCGCCATTATTATTGCTTAAACTTAAATTTCTCGCTCCTAAAACAAGCCATGTTTTATGATCTATAAGCTCGATCCCCGTTGGGTCGGGGCAACAGCTAAATCCGTCGACATCCTTCAATTCAATGCCGAGTTTTTCAAATACCTTTCTCGCAGAGGCTTCCAAATAAGGGAGCCTTGCGGGAATTACGCAACCTAAAAATAGATCATATACCATTATTTATTAGCCCCCCTATTTATGTTTTTTTCAAATTCCGTTTCATTTAATAGCTTATGTATCTCATCAACAGGAGCAGTGCTTATATTTGGCAGTCCTAATTTTTCCCTCCTTGTTATAATCGCTTTTGAATAGGGAATTGCGATACCATACTCTAAAACTGCTTGTCCTTGTGCTGTAAATGCCTCCGGAAACTTTCCTTCTTCAAAACATAGGTTTTTGATTAGATTAAAAATCTCTGTTAATTCTACCTTTTGGGGACATAGTTCAACACATTTCTGACAAGTCGAACATAACCAAGGATTTGGATCTTGGTCTATTACCAATTTATTTTGTAAACCTAAAATCGCCTCTTCAATAATTTTTCTGGGATTATATTTCCCTTCTGTTATCAAAGCTACTGGACAACCTCCTGAACACGTAGAACATTGATAACAATATGACAAAGAGGCATTATGCTTCATTACTTCATTCCTAAACTCAAAATTGATGACACTCATGTCAACACCCTATTTTTTTATTATTTCTTGTTTTTGTTTATACTTTAAATTTTATAAAGTTTTTATTATTTTTCGAAAAGAGGAATTATACAAATTATTATAATTTATCACATCTTTCCTTAAACTTTTGGAAATGATACAAATCTTCAAATATCGTTTGTGATCTTTGATAATTTTTAGTATATTTGATTACTTATTCTGTTTATATTGGAATTCTCCGATATTTTAACCATCTCTGCTGTCAAAGATTTAACATAGTATTCATTTTTCAAATTATTCGTTTATTGCGACTCTAGGTGTTTTTGAAGATCAATATATATCTCTTTTTTCTTATCTTTCTTACCGACCACAACCTTTACTACTCCATTTTCTATAGTAGTACTAATCGGTATCAATTCATCTCGTTTTTCTTTATCTTGCTGACTTAACGGGGTTTTTCGTTTCGTCTTAATGTTTAAACAAGTATGCTGTTCATCATAAAGATCGCATTTAGAACAACAAAACCCTATAGGCATATACCCAACTATCGAACATTTATCATAATTCTCGCAATTACAATTATTACACATTTTTTATTTAACCTCCCTTTTACAAAATTTTAAAGGAATTTTTGATTTTTTTTTTTAAGGATATTTTTCAAGCTCTTGTGCTTCTTCTTCCTCCTCTTCGGAAGAATTGCCATTTTTACTAAAAGCTTCACGAAGAGCTTCTATTTTTTTCGTTATCGCTTTGATTTTGTCCTGAGTTCTAATCCTCGAGTTTAAGCAGGTATGCGCTCCTGTATAAAATTTACACTTAGGACAACAAAATCCTAAGGGAATATTGCCGACTATTGAACATTTGTCCATATTTTCGCATTCACAGTAATTACACACTTTTCTTCCCGCCCCTTAGTGTTTATGAAATTTTTTAAGGAAATTTCTCCACTGAGACGGTCATAGCTTTGGACTTGGCTTTTTCCTTTGGTGCAACATTAAATAGTTTCCCTTGAGAAACTGTTATTTTCTTGGCAACCATTTGATAATTTGGACAAGTGTGTTCCACATCATAATGAACACACAATGTACAACAAGCACCAAAAGGTTGATAGCCAACTATGGAACATTGGTCTATACCATCACATTCGCATTTATTACACATTTTTTTACACATCCAAGGTTTTTATTTTTTAATCGTGAATTTTTTTTCACAATTTTTTTTTACTAATATTAACTTGGTCCTCATCATATTTAAATATGATCATTTTCGTACATTTATGGTTTGAGAATAAATATTTTCGATAAAAATTATTGCAGTTTTATCAAATCGAGAAATTGCATCGAAAACTGATCATGCAAAAACGATTTTTTGCAAGAACTGGAAAAATCAAATTTGATTATTTTAGGTTTTGAAACTTAATAATTCATAGATACAATAAATCCCAACAAAAATCGTGGATCCATGTATTAAAATAATCAAAAAATATCAATATCGATCAAAAAAGTTATGCAAATATCACATGGTTTGCAAAGTGATGAATAAACCACAAAAAGAAAATAGAAATTTCGAAAAACGAAAATTATTGCAGGCAAGATAGATTGAAAGGCGAATTTTGATCAGATCCATTTAATGATTGAATCCACATATCTGAAAATGATAATAAATACATGAAAAATGTTTGAGAAAGGCGATTTTCTATAGTAATTATGCTTATATCAATAAAATTTTGTAACAATTATGTAAAAATTTTTATAACTATTTTTTATTTATTCTCCTAGCAAAGGCGAAAAATTATATGTTTTATCAGATTAAAATTGATTTAAAAGGTAAAGACAAACATAAAGTAAAGGTTATTGAGCTGGGAGAAGAGACGGTTATGAACTCAATTGTCAATATTGTGGGAGTAATCTCAAAATGTAACAAAAATTCTATTAGAACTGTCGGAAAAAATGACAAGAAGAGAAAAATGAAAATAAAAAAAATGAAAAATATCTTCATGGGTGAGTAAAAATTTTACAAGAATTTGATGCCCTTTATAAAATTGTAGTCGTTGGTGATACAGGAGTCGGGAAATCAACATTACTTTCAAAGTTCGTTAATGGACTTTTCACTACAGAATATACGATGACTATTGGCACAGATTTTCATGTAAAAACAATTTCGATTAATACTAAAGAGGGTCCTGTATTAGTTAGAATTCAAATATGGGACGTGGGAGGGCAGGAAAGATTTAGTTCACTAAGACCAATGTATTATCGAAATTCGGAAGGTGGTTTGATACTATTTGATCTTACATCGTATAACAGTTTTAAGAATGTATCTCGGTGGATTGAAGAGATTAGAGTGAATACTGAAGAGGAAATCCCATTGTTTCTTGTTGGAAATAAACGCGATCTAAGGGATCAACGAGCAATTTCTATAGAAGAAATTTTTGATTTTACTCATAGATACAATCTTTATTATATGGAAACATCCGCAATAACTGGAGAAAATGTAGATGAAATTTTCGAAAGGTTGACTAGATTAATGCTATTCAAAGAAAAGGAAAGTTTATAGGAAAAATTGAGAAAATTAAATGAGAGAATGCTATTTAATGAGTTTTAAAATGAATTTTTTTTAAAAATACTTTTTTGACATAAATTCGACAAAAATAAGTTAATTATATTGCCAGCAAATTCGCGGGGATCAATCTCAAATTTTTAATATTCAGAAATTTACTAAACTTATCCTCTGTTATGATTTATTTTTTAGAAAATAATCCCACAATTCATGGAAAAAGCACCCTCATATTTAGATTGGGAATTACAATTTAAAAAAAAATCGAAAAATGGCTTCCTCTCTGAGCTGAAAGGAGAGAATGTGAACTCGCTGGGCATCCCTGCCGACGAATTTAGGTCATTTCTTAGGAAATGGGGTGCCAAAAATCTTTCCTAAGGTCCTTAAGGTTAGTTTTTCCTTAATATTCAATCAACTAAAAGAATTATCAAACTTTCCGTCCGATACTCTCTGAGCACAGTAGGAGGGCTTTTTTTAAAGCCCTTCTATGTTAGGTTTATTTTTACATACCTATCTATTCCTCTGTAAATGATTATAAAAAATCCTCATTTTGATGACGGAGATTATATATTTTTCATTAATATTGGGCAACTGATTCATTTAAACCTAAAAGTAAGATTTAATAAAATATTCGCAATAATAGATCTCAATCCAATCTAAAGTGATCAAAATGAAATTAGAAAAATTTAATAATTGGCCATCAGATCAGACAACAAAACGATTAATATATCTCGGTTTCATTGTTCTTTGGATTAACTTTCCAATTATAATTTACCTCCTTGAAATTTCGCATTATCCCGTGAGTTTTCTCGAGAGTCAACTTTCATTTAGTGGAGCTGTAATCAAGTCACACTTTAAAAGTATGACTGCTGAACAAATTTATTATTATCGATTGTATCAATTGTCTGATGATGTATATGATTTTTGCTATATAACAATGTTTTTTGGCCTTTCGTTATTCTTGGCTCGAAAATT
Organism: Promethearchaeota archaeon; assembly: GCA_048941265.1. Lineage (GTDB taxonomy): Archaea > Asgardarchaeota > Lokiarchaeia > Sigyniarchaeales > SOKP01 > LW40-45. Next base: position 80,160 of record JBHLNT010000003.1, on the reverse strand, counting down.
CGATGCAGATTCAAGTTGGAGAAGATCTGGGTTTTTAATTGCTATTTTAGGTCTAATCGGAGCTTTATGTGATATTACAGAAAACACTTTTATAATTATGATGACCTTTGATCCCCAAGGTTTTCCGGATATTTGGGCCGTAGCACATAGCTGGTTTGCTACATTTAAATTTACTTTATGGGGAATCCAGGCTGTATGGATTATTTGGGCTGATGTGAAGCTGTTAAAAAAAGATATAACAACAAAAAAGCCATTCTTAGCAGCAATAGGTATTGTCGCTTCACAGCATTGGCCTACTGTTTTAACTGCGTTAGGATTATTATTTGGCATAGCATAGTTGATAATCGCACAATTAATAAAATCATTAAATTTCCTTTTTTTTCCTTTTTTTAATAATTTGTTTAGTTGGTGTAAATTTAGATAATGTAATGAGTTTACTTAAAAATAAAAGAAAATTTAATGTTTAAAGAAGATTCACTTGCTTTATTGTCTTATGATTTTTTTACAATAAAAGTTAAAATATAAATATCTATTTCTTTATGTAAAAATAGATAATAAGTTTCAATACGTGGTACGACAGAAATATGAGAAAAAATTGGTGCGATTTATGTAAAAAACAAGTATTACCAATTAAGATATTTAATCGGCGTATGTTTTTTATGCTATTTCTATTTACGTTGATAGGTGGAATTATATATTTTATTTATTACTTGATTTCACAAGGAGATACATGCCCGATATGTAAACAAAAGAAATTTTTGCGGTATAGGAAACCTAAAGAAGTTTTTCCAAAAGTTATTCCAGAACAAGTAATTCTTCAGACAGCTTCCCAGGCTGGGACTGCGCTAAATTATTGTCCATATTGTGGAACAAAATTAAATCCACCTGGAAATTATTGCCATCAATGTAATATAAAAATATAATAAAAATAAAAAAGTAATTTTAAAACTCTTTAAAGTGGATTTAGTTTTTAATTATAAGTGAAAAGCAGAAAAATTTACTCCTAAATTTTTTTTTAGAACAAAAACTATTTCACAATATTACCTATAATTTGCTTCTAAAAGTAGTCGATTTTCTTTAAATTATGTAAATTAAGTTTAAATCAGTGAATCATAATTGAAGATATAAGAGTGAATCAATGAGAGTGATTTTATGAATGATAGTAAAAGGAATTTTAAAGAAATCCGTATAGGATTTCAGAACGAAACCATTAATTCTTGTGTTAACTTTGATGAATTATTTAAGATAATTGAGGACCCCGATAAAAAAAAGAACATTGATAAATGTTTAAGTTCAAGTTCAAAACTTTTTAGTCATTAATGCACTCTTCTTTACTTATACATGGATAAGAATTTATTTTTTATAATCAATTGATTTATGAACTTAATATTCTCTTTATGTCTTAAAAGGAATTAATAATAAATTAACCAGAAATTACTCTAAAAATGACCGATATTAAGAGATGGGAAGAAAATGAACATTGGGTTGAAATTGATCTTGATCGATGTGTTGGTGCCGCTGAATGTGTGGAGGTTTGTCCAGTGGAGGTTTATGAGCTTGTGGATGGCAAAGCAATAGCTGAAAATATTGCTGAATGTACTGATTGCATGGCATGTCAAGATGTTTGTCCGACAAGTGCAATTTTAAACCATTCTGCTTGGTGATCAATTCAGATCTAGAAAAAATAAGACTTCTAAAGGCATTCGATATCCCATTTTAATAGCCTATATTTCAATAGAGAGATTAAAAAAAAATCAGTTCTTTTTCACTTTCGGGCTCGAATTTATCAGTCATAATATTTTGAGTTTCTAATCGATTTTTAAGTTCAGAAACAGCTTTAACTAAATCATTTTTATTCTTTATTTTGGTACATATTACCTTTCCTGTTGAAAAAATAAGAAAAACTGATTTTGGTTCTTTCATATGATAAATAACTGCCGGGAATACTTCAGGTTCATACATAACATTATCCAACTTAACAACTGCTTTATTTAAATTAATGAATGATTGAAAATCTATACTCGCAACAATATTAGTTATTGTTATTTCAGGATTGCTTAAATTAATTTTTACTTTTCTTAGCTTATTCATTAATTTATTTACTGCTAATTTTGCATAAAAAGTATCTCTAAGCCCAGTCAATATCATTTTCCCTGATGAAAATATTAAAAAAGTGGCTTTTGGTTTTTTAATTTTTAAAATAAGGCCTGGAAAAATTTCAGGATTATATCTTGCATCTTCAAAATTATTTAAAATTTTTAAAAGATCAATCTTGTCTTCTAATCTAAATGAAACTGAAGCAACAACATTTGAGATTTTATACTTAATCTCTTTATTTATATGAAAATTTTTATTTGTTATCTGGCTTTCATTCATTATTAATCCATTCCTAATTAAATCTCCGTTAAGTGGAATCTACTAAGAGCTTTTCAAATTATCTAAGCAGTTATCAAAATCATCCTTGATATTTTCATTTTCTAACCATTTTAAAACATCTTCAGGTTCGAAAAGACTATTCCTAAAAGCGTCCTTATAAGGTAATATAACAATATTTTTTGATTTATCTTCACTATTCATTTTTAATACACCCAAAAATTCATTTTGATTTCTAATTACCTAGTCAAATGTCAATTTTTTAAATCTGATTAATATAAATTATTTGATTTTCAGTTAAAATGAATAACTGAAATAAGTTTTTCTAAAATTCCATTAAACTACTATAAAAATTATTATAAAGTATAAGAATATTGAAAATTCAGCATCAATAAGAAAAAAAAAAGCCTATTCTATATCGTATTCAAGATTCGTTTGACTTGAGAATATTAGCGTAAATAATAATTAATTATAATAAAAAATGCTTTAATTGGTATCTTATTCCAAAAATTGAATTAAAATTTAATATATTACACTAATTTTCTATATAATTCAGAGATTAGACTATAAATAGTCTAGTTTATGGATTTCTATTTCTCTAATTGAAAACTTTCTTAAATCTGAGGATATCATTGATTAGTATTCCATCAACGCCCATATCAATTAATTTCTTTAAAGCCTGTATTGAATTTACCGTCCATGGATAGACTTTTAGACCTTTCTTATGTGCGAAGGCAATAAATTTTTTATTTACTAATTTATAGAAAGGATTAATCGCAAAAAATTGATTTTTACTTATTGATAAGATTACTTTTTTTTTGAAACCAATTTGTGAACCATCCGAATCCAGTTGGAACAATAGCACCTAATTTTAAGTCAGGATATTCATCTTGAATCTCTAAAATTTCATTATGTTTAAAAGATATCATTATTGTTGATTTTAGGACATTTTGATTTTTTAGGATATCTGCTACTTTTCTCGAAATTCCCTTAGTCTTAATTTCGCACATATAATTAATCTTTCCTTTAGTTTCAGTAATTAACTCAATTAATGTTGGGATTCGTTCATTCTTTTCCACATATAATGATTTGATTTTTTCTCTCTTCATTCTACTAATCCATCCTATTTTATGAGCGGTTCTGAGTAGACAATTATCATGACTTATGATTAATTCTTTATCTGCCGATTGTCTCACATCAAATTCTATATAATCAGCTCCCAAATCAATAGCGATTTTAAATGCTTTAATAGTATTTTCTGGAGCTAATCTATTAGCTCCTCGATGGGCAATTACTAAAGGATTTTTATTTTCTATCAATTCAATTGCTACTTTCAATGAGTTAAAAATATTTTTCAAAAAAATTTATTTCTTTATTATTAAAATAATAAAAATCACTACAAATTTGTTTTTATATCTTTTCAAAATAAATGCATTGGAGTGTTAAATGGTTAAACATTTGTTGTAAATAAGAAAATTTGATGAAAAGTTAATAAAACATAAATAAAATCTTTAATTACTCAATTTTTTATCTAGTTATTGATGAAAATTTTACCAGAAAAGCTGAAACAATGGAGAAAAAGAAACGCTGATACGTTTGAGGAAGTATATAAAATATCCGATTACAGTTGTTTGTTTCATGATTTAAACGAGTTGAAAAATTTCACAAATACCGATGATGATTCCTTTATTGAATACTAATCATTTAGAAGGTCCAACTTTTCCATTATTTATCAGAGTAATAGAACGTTAACTCATCTTATATCATTGAAATTTTTTAATTATTTATAGGAAAATAGGTTATATAGATTAGGATATAAGTATTCTATACGTGAGATTTTTTCTTATTAATAATTTCATGTATAATGAAAAGGTCGAATTCTTATTTATTTAAAGAAATTGGATTAATTTTAGATAATTTGTAAAGATTTTTTTCCCTCTTGATATATAATCATCCTTTATTAATTCAAACTCTTTTATAATGTTACTTATATTTTTTCCTTTTAATTCTGATGCCTTATCAACCCACTCATTAAGCATAGTCATAATTATTTCAAAATGAAACTGAAAACCATAGTTTTTTTCTCTAAATTTAATTATTTGATTTTGACAGAATTTCCCTATAGCTAAAATTGCCATTTCATTAGTTAATTTAACGGTTTCTCCATGAAGGTGGAATGCTTTAAATTCATTTGTAATTCCTTCAAAGATAGGATCTATTAATCCTTCCTTTGTTAGTTTTATTGTATTCCATTCATCATTTTGTTTAAATCCGATTTCTTTAACCGGATTTTTATACACATCTCCACCAAGGGCTTTAATCATTAGTTGTAGACCAAGACATACCCCAAAAATTGGTATTTCTCTTTTTAAAGCTTTTTTTATGTAATCTAGCTCCTTTAATATTTTTTCCGAATTATCATTAGCGCTATCGGGCCCCCCCATAATGATAATTAATTTATATTTATCAATTTCAGGAAATTCTATTCTTTTTGATAAATCAATAATCTCATAGTCAAATTCATATTCATTTAATATTTCTAAAATTAATCCAGGACGTTCATGGGTAATATTTTTTATGATTAATATGTTCTTATTCATTATATTTTATATTTTGCGCTTAATATAAAAAGAATTAGAAAATAAAAAGATATATTAAATAAAATTAGAACTTACTGCCACAATATGCGCAAAATGCGGCCTCGGTGTCTCTTTTAGCACCACAATTCGCACAATACTGTGTTATTTCAGGTACTTCTTTCTTAGTCTCGGCTTCAGAAACCATTTGAGTCTTTGTCAATTGTTTCTTTTCAACATCTTCAGCTGGTTTTATAGGTGCGGTTATTTTTGGTTGTTTAGACTTTTTTGATTTCTTAGTTAAAATTACGACCAAAACGACTACTACAATAACAACTGCTGATATAATAAGTATTCCAATAATTATGAGCCAGAATAAAGGAAGTACATTTGATGTAGTATAACTCTTTTGTACCATGTTAAAAATTTCTTGTCCTTCATAAACCAATGAAATTTCTTCTAGAATACCATGCTCATCGTAATCCATCTTTAGCCAGAATAAGAAACTACCAAATGATCCGTTTAAAATAATCGAAGATCCTGAAGTGTACACAAAAGGTTTATAAGTATCTGAAACTTCGTTTCCAACTTCATCTATATAATCTTCTGTGTCAGTCAATACGAAAGTTATCGTATATTCATCCAGCTCGAAATCTTCCTCAAAATCTCCCGCCAAATCGCCAGGATCCATCGCAATTCTTTCCGCTTTGGCTCCTTGATTCTCATCGTTTTCATAATAGTCATAAGAAATCAAATAATATTCATCCTCAGAGACCTCGCTTATTGTATTTATTTCATACTTAATTTTATCCCCTTCTTTATAATCAAAATCATTTTCATCTAATTCTGTAACTGATAAAAGATAATCTATTTGGTCTTTATCTACATCAATGATCTCCCACACTATTGTGCTGTTCTCTTCAAAGCCTACTTCGTATGTATTGCTATCACAGTAAATCACGGGAGTTATGGAAAAAAGTACCAAAAAAGCTATAAATATTGAAAATATATTTATCTTTTTATGGATTGTCATAATAAACAAATAGTTTTTTTCATTTTTTTAATTATTGTATTCGTTATCAGTTATTTTATAATGAATGGTAGTTTTTAAAAAAGCAATGTTATAACGCCTTTTTCTTATTCAATATCTTTTAGGAGATAAATACTGCAAAGAATAATCCAAGAATAGAGTGCGAATGATAATATCCATTCGTAAAAAGTATGGGAAGGGAATCCAATAATGGTTAATAACGCGTATTTGTTCGATTTTGGAATGGATATGACTTATTTAATAATTACGGAGAAATCATAATTAGCATTAAGGCAATATGCTAAAAAATAATCAAGAAAGAATAAAAAGAAAATTTTTTCGATTTATTTGACATTCCAAGTCATCGCACATATTCCAACTCCACCTTTCTGAACGCCCTCATACCTTAAATTCTTAAATCCGAACTTATGTTTCACCTTTGATAAAATTCCCATAACGACTTGGGGAAACATGCAAGAAGGGCTTCCATTGTCGTGAAATCTATAATATGTGTTGGCAAAGCACATTTTACAACTATCTTGTTTGGCAATTAATTTGATAACTTCTCCCTCGCTATTCCTCACAACTTCTACCTTAGCATTATCGGTAATTGCCCATTCTTGTTCTAAAAATTGCTCTAATCGAGTCATAAAATCATTTATTGTCTCGATTCCCTCCTCATCGAATTCCCTTCCAATTGTTCTTCCTATTCTCGTGAGAATCTCTCCCTTTTTATCCGGAGGGAGTGATTTTTGCAAAGCATACCAGAGCTTAAAGAACGTATTAAATGGAACCGTCTCAAATCGTGTTGATAACTCGTTTACACTATTTTCTGTTAAAATATCCATTCTAAATCATCCCATAGTTATTAATCTTTAAAGATTATTATAAAAAATAAAGGTTTTTTTAATATTTCATAAAAAAATAGGCTAAACTGCATACTTTCTATCAGCCTAAATAAGAGATAATTTATTAGAAATATATCTTTTGAAGCATATTAGACATAAACTACTCATAAGCAAGATTTACTAATTTGGTTAATATTAGTTTATGATTCGAATTTTGATTGCACAAAAGATGAATATTAATTTGATTCTTCACAATTTCATTAAGTGTATCATAATATTCCATATAAATCAGATGTGATTATGATGAATAAAACCTATCCCTTGGCCTTAGTAAATATCACAAACAGATGCAATTTAAAGTGTAAGCACTGTTTCGTTTTTCGAGAGGGCAATCCTAATACACCAACAAAGGAAAATGAGATGTCAGCAAATACAATGATAAAGGAGCTTAAAAAATATAAAAAAAAATACGGAATTTTGAGAATGCTCTGGATGGGAGGAGAACCACTTTTACGACAGGATGTATTAGAGCTTGGTGTTAAAGTGTTTCCTTTAAATGTCATTGCTACTAATGGTACATTACCCATTCCAAACATAGATCCTAAAATACATTGGACAGTATCAATCGACGGTCCTGAACAGATTAATGACGAAATACGAGGAAAAGGTGCATTTCAAAAAGTACTGAATACTCTAAATAATCTCCCGGACAATTTCCCTAATAAACTTCAATGTCAGTGTGCAATAACCAAAAAAAATGAAGATTTTATTGAAGAACTCGCAGAAATATTAATGAAAGAAACTTCAGTTCATAATTTAGTCTTATCTTTTTATGTTCCAAAAAAGAATGATACGTCTGAATTCGCATGGAATACCCTAGAAGAACGCGATTCTGCAGTTAAAAAAGCTATAGCTTTAAAGAACAAGTATCCTTCCTTTATACCAAATAGAGAACTCGCACTTGAATTTATGTTATCTCAAAATGCCCTCCAGTATACTAGAGATTGCTGTGTAAAAAACTTCATGCTTCCCTTATATTTAGGTAATGAGGGATTCGAAATACCTTTCTGTTGTTATGGAAATGATGTTAATTGCGATTTATGTGGTTCTTTTGGAGTATTCCATATACCTGCTCTTAAAAAGGAGAATCCCCAATTTGAAACTTTATTTATTTAGTTTTCAAGCATATAAATTAGTAATGCTTTATCTTTTGACAATTAGATGGAAGAATATATTCTTTAAGCCATATGAAAGTAAAGATTTAGATAATTAATCAGAATATTCTGTTAATTTTCAAGAATTAGAAGATTTCATAAATGAATCGGTAGATGAAATTATTATCGATATACTAATTACAAAGAAACGAATAGCAGATTATATTGCACAAATATAATAGCAGATTTTCATCATTTTAATATAATAAAAACTAATTTGGTTAGAAACATTAGTTTTATAATCTTCATTCATGATAAATTTATCCTTTTTTAAGAGAAGTTTTATTAGATTTATATTTTACTTATTTCATCAGATTATGATATTGAATTAATTCTAATTATATATTAATAACTTAAAAATGAATAAAAAAGATAAAGTAAAAGAACTCGAGCAAAAATTAACCATTTTAGAAGACATAAAGAAGTTGGTTGAAAATAAATGTACAGGCTTTGAATTAGCTGACTTAATTGCTAAAATTTCTCCTAAATTTCAGCAAATTTTAGAGACTAATTTAATTTCTATAGATACTGCAAAAATGTTTAAAAGTAATCCTTTTTGTGCTGAAGAGAAAGATACTCGCGAAGTTGATTTCCAATTATTTAAGAAATTTGAAGCGTTTGTCTGGAATCTAAATAAATTATTTGAAGATACAAAATTTGAGCTCATAAATCTTCAAAAGAATTAAAAAATCTTTTCAATGATTTGATGATTCGTCAAAATTAGAAATATTCACAGTATTAAAATAAATATCCAGGTAGATATTAATATGTTTCATAACGGGGAAATACTATCAAAGGATTAATCCCTTTAAAAAGTTTTTAAAAAGAAGATCTTAATTTCCCCACATCTCGTCAATTTTTTTAGCTAATAAATCTTGTGTGAATTCAATTCGAGTATCAAAGTAATTTTCCACAATTTTGAGTAAAAACGAGAGAAAGCTTTTATTTACTTCAATTAAAAAAGTGTCAAGCAGATTCTGAATTAAATTCTTGCGTTTTATAGGGTGTGTTTTATTTTCATTTATAGCAAACTTATATATTTCTTGGGAGAGTCCATAAATGAAAGAGATTTCATGCTTAAGGTTATCTAAACTTAAAAGATAATCATTATTATTATAGAAATTTTCAACAATTTTTATTTCATAAAAGAGATTTTCAGAATTTATAGCTTCTTCATTCAAATTTTCAATAATAAAATAATCTTCAAACAGAACCGGGTTTTTATCAATTATTGACCTTTTTTTGACTTCAATCGAGATTGCAAAAGAATCTTGAAAAATTAAATTAATGAATTTCAAGATAATTTTATTAAAATCATCTGAATTTCGTGTTAATATCAACACTTTTTTCCTAAAGAATAACGCATTGAGAACATTAATTAATGTTTCTGATTTTAAGTAAGATTTGATCTCAACAATATCTTTTTCTCGAAATCTAAATCTAAATTCTGGTGCTACATATTCACGTTTATGTTCTAATTCTTTTACTCCACCAATTTTAATTTGATCATCGACAATTTTTAAGCACATCAAAAACGCATGCTCACAGACTCTATGTTGGGGGATTGGAATCGTTATCAAATCTTTTTTAAAATTCACTATTCTTCCGGGAATATCGATTTCTTTCGAAGTTTTACAAATTGGACATGTTATTTTAAGTTTTTTTAAAACTTCTGAAATCGGTTCAAATTTTTCATAATACTTTTTGTATAATTGATAAAATTCATCTCTATATTCATTAAACATTGAATCTGGAATATCGCATCCTGGATCTTCGATTTTTCGTATCATTGTAGGAAGATTATCCATATTTTTTAATTCTTCGCCAAATTTTTTAAGTATATGTTTTTTATTTTCCAATAATCTAAGAGTATCAATATTTTGCTCGTGAATATATTCCTCTCGGATAATATAAGAAATCATAAGAAGGTTTTGCTTAGATCTTGCAAATTCTGAATAAATGTTAAATAAATAATTTAAGATTAAGTTTTTTCGAAACCCAAAAATAAATGTCTCTTCTTCAAAATTATAATCCAAATTCTGTAGAATAGCATCTAATTCTAATTCTTCAATACTATTGGAATCAAGACCTTTAAATAGAACATCAGGACCTTTTCTTTGATTAAAGAACGACAATAATAAATTCCAATTGAGTTTTTCAGTATTCTGATCCTCAATCAATGATCCTGTCTCTTTCTTTTTTATTTCTTCTGTCATTTTCCATCTCTTTCTAATATATTTTTTGTTGTATATATATAAAGTGAAATATTAAGCAATGCTAATATTCATATCCTCTTAAAAAAAAGTCCTAAAAATATCTTAGAACTTCATTTAAAAATAAGAAACCATTTCCTAGAAGTCGTATTAAAGGAATTGTTAAAGAACATGCATGTTATATGACTTGGGCTAAGGCTATATTAATAAAAATATCTTTTATTTTACAGGTTATTATCTTTTCCTCATTTATGTTCTATCTATTGAATAAACTTAGATAAATAGAGTTTCATGAATATATTTTATGACAGGAACAACTCCCCTAAGAATTGTTAGATTTAATAGGATCCTAAAAAGTTATATTCCTACAAAGATCCTCGGGATTCAAAATAAAATTTCTTAAGATTTTTTTTAGGTTATTATCATTATCATTCGGTTCTAATGAATAAATTTTAATACAAGATTGCATATTTTTTAATGCAATAGAAATTCTAAGAATATATTGATAGTGCTTGAAATTGTGAATTACTAAAAATTATATGAAATATGGGGTTCTTTTTAAATGCTCATGCTTACTAATACGGGTGTAATCAATGGCATTTCAGCTATAAGTATTGTTATAATATATCTAGGCTTTGGAATATTTTTGATTGATAAATCCAAAAAAACCAATGCAAAATTGCTTTATTATTTGGGAATAATGAATATATGTACGGGTTGTATGTATTTAGGAATCTGCATTGATTTTTTAACGATATTAATAACAGGTAATAATTCAAATTTTCCATACTTCGTACAATTTTTATTATGTTGGATGTGGTCGCCTCTTTCTGGAGCAGTTGCACTCTATATTGCCACAAAACTTCTCATACCTAAGAAAAAATGGTATGTGATATCTGTGTTTTTATTTTTGGTATCCCTCCTTTTCGTGTTTTTTATATTTGATCCTGTGAATAACGTGAATGTTGTTTATCCCCCAAATTCAGGTGAAGAGTTAATTCAAAGTCAAGTTATTCTTGGTTCCCCCGCAAGCATCATAATACTTCTCATGATATTCTTTACTATAACTTTTAATGGATTTGGAACTTTATTTAAAAGTATTCGATCAAGAGGGGTGATAAGGAAAAAATTTTTATCGCTATCAATAGGATGGTTTACAACACTTACTTTTGTCTTATTAGAAGGTTTTCTGATATACAGTCTTTTCGATATTCTTTTTAAAATTGGAATGATGTGCGCCTTGTGGTTTTTTTATTTTGGATTAAGAGAAGAACCTGAAAAACTTGAGGAATTTCCAAGCAAAAAGGAGATTAAAGTTGAAGAATCATTATTTATCATATCTCAAAGAACTGGCCACCTAACTGAAGAAGAAGTTTCAATTGCTAAAGAAAAAAAAATTTGCTTAGTATGTATGGGTAAACTATCGGGGTATAATATTTTTATGTGTCCAGCTTGCGATGCTCTTTATTGCAAAAACTGCGCACTCGCATTAGAAACCTTAGAAAACGCTTGCTGGGTTTGTAATGCACCAATTGATCCATCCAAACCAGTAAAAAAAATCATAAAAGTAACCGAATCTAAACCACCGAAAAAAGCTAAAAAGGTGCCAACGACGCATAAAGAACCACCCGAAAAGTAGCTAATATTAGGTATGGTCATAAAGGAGAGCTTTAAATAAATTAAGGATTTATAAACTGTTTTGACATAACTTTTAATAAAATTCTGGCTTCAATAAATAATTTGAAAAGAAGAAAAAGCCGTATAGGATTCAAAAAAAAGAGTTTTCCTCGCGTTTTAGTTAATCGATAAACCATCGCTCGTAAATTGTTACTATATTTGAATTCCTTTAAAGCAAAATGAAATAATTCACGCAATTTTTCAGGTGATAGTTGGTAAGTTTTAATTACTGGATTATATAACGTATATTTAGTCCAATCTTTAGAAATCAGAAGTTTTTTTTCATCTAACTCCCGAAATATTGCGGTTCCCGGAAACGGGGTTAATAAACTGAAGGACAATATATCAACGTCTACATTCTTCATAAATTTTATCTCTTTTATTACATCATCTTCTTTTTGATTGAGATCAGAACCAATTATCATATTTCCCATAATAATTATATGATTTTTATGCAAAACTTCAATGGCTTTTAAAACCTTGTTAAACGTAATGCCCTTTCCTATACCCTGTAAAGTTTTATCATAAATACTCTCTATCCCAAAAAATACATTATAAAATCCAGCCTCAGCCATTTTTTTTATCATTTGGGGAGATATTACAACGGAATCGGCCCTAACTTGAGCAAGAAATTTGAAATCCTTAATTTCCTTTTTTTTTTTACACTCTATTATTCTGGTGCATAACTTTTCGATTCTTTTGGTATCGGCAGCAAAATTATCATCCACAAAAAAAATATCCATATTATGCTTATTTTTTGAGATGATTTTCAATTCCGTAATTATTTTTTCAATCGGTTGCGGTCTCCAGTGGCCATTATTAATTACATGTGTAGTACAAAATTTGCAAGCGAAAGGACAGCCTCTAGATGTTTCTATTGTTTCTTGTCGAACTGTAAAATTTAAATATTTGTAATTTTTGAGAAGATGCCTCGCTGGAAATCTAATATTAGCATAATCCATTAAAGGTCTATCCTGATTATGGACAATTTTTCCATTATATCTATAAGAAATTCCGTCAACTTCTTCTGGTGAACCGTTTATAATGAGTTCTCTAAAAGTTAATTCTCCTTCTCCTCTAACTATAATATCCACATCTTTTGATTGGAACGTATCTTCTGGCTCAAATGTGGGATGCCGACCACCAAATACAACAATACAATTACTATTTACCTCCTTTACAATTTTAGCAATTTTATAACATATCTTAATAGCCGGGGTTACATAAACGGTGATACCCACGATATCTGGTTGAAATTTCTGGATTTTTTTCCTTATTTGCTTATAGCTTAAATTGTTCACTTTTGCGTCAATAATTTCTATATCAACATCTAAATCAATTAAATAACTTGCAATATAGGTTAAATTTAATGGCGGTAAATTTATAGGTGGAAAATCAGCAACCCTATAATTTGGTTTAATTAATAATATCCTTTTCCATGAAGAATTATTTTTTATGGGTTGATGCGTCATTTAACGTTCCTCGGATTCCATAAAAAAGATCAAATTATACATTACTATACAAATAAATAGAATAAAAATTTTGCTTAACGCAATATTAACTCAAAATATCAATTTAACTTTCGCTTTACATATTTTATTTAAATTACTTTTATTGTTAAAAACTTCTAATTGAGTTAAAGGATATTGCATTGTATAAAAAGTCAAATAATAAAGAATCAAATCACCTTAATAGATATCAGATTTTTTAAAAGTAGTGAATATTTTTATTTTAACAACTCTCTTAAAAGCAAATTATTGAAGAAATGATAAGTTTTCTAATTTCTAAGCTAAAAAATGATATAAACAATGCAAACAACCAATTTTCATCTTCTCTTAAACCACGGTTTTAAATAGAGCTTAAAACTTTAGTCAAGAATATACTTAGAAGATCTATATATCTCTCTCTACTACAATATATTTTATATAGAGAATTAAAAAGTTTATAAGCGTGAAGTTGTATTATTTTGTAGAAAAAGGAGTTTTTTTATATAATATGCTTTTTAGTAGTAATTTATTCATGTGGTGATTTTATTAGAGATCATACTAAAAAAAGCATCATTGTGTTCGTCATATTTTTTCTAATTTTTAGTCCATTTATGTTCTTATTTATTCTGAAGTTTACATTATCCACTTCTCAGCCTATAGCAGTTGTTAAATCAGATTCAATGAAACCCTACATAAATAAAGGAGATGCTGTAATAATTAAAGGAATTAAAAATGATACGATTATTAAAGCAGGATCAATAGAAAATAAGGACGGTGATGTTATTGTATTTAATGCAGCTGGTCTATGGGATGATGCTCCTGAGGAATCTATTGTACATCGAGTCGTTGGAAAGTGGAAAAATGGTAGTGAGTGGTTTTATTTAACTAAAGGAGATGCAAATGAGGTAGTAGATAAGAGACCAATCCCTAGAAGCCGTGTTGATGGGATTGTAAAAGTAATCATACGCTATGTGGGATGGGGTAAGATTATATTAATGGAAATATCATTTATTTTACAGCTTTTTATATTTTCTCTACTTATGTCGCTTTTAATAAATAGATTTAGACATTTGAAGTTCTAATCGTGATAAAATTACATGGGCAACTTATTCGATAGAGGAAATTAGTGTTTCAACTGAGGAACAAATAGATTTGATGGAAGAAATAGCCGCGATAGTAAATTGATTGGGCACTATAGCAGAAAAATTGAAGGAAGATCTCGTGTCTTAAAGGATGTATTCTTTTTAATTTTTTATTTTAATAGACTTTAGATTTAGGTTACGATTCTCTAATCAATTTTGAAGGATACCATTTTTGGAACCATGATGTAAAACAAAACATAGGAATTAACGTAATATAAGAAATTATCATCAAAATTAAATACAACTCACTATATATCAGCATAAAGTAATTATACACTGCCATAATCAAAAAATATACTCCCCATATTGCACATAATATATCATTTGTCTTTAAAAAGGCTTGAGATCCCCAGATTTCCTTAGGGTATGGTAATCGAGAATATTCTGCTGTCAAACAGAAGTTATTCATAAGGGATCCTAACCATAATCCTCCAAGAAAAATATAATTGATAATTCTGGAATAGGTTATAAAAAGTTGAATACCAATGCCATAAAATATAGCAACCAAAATTAAATAGATACACGTACCTTTTTCAAAAAGTGTTGTTCGATTCGTTAAAAAGTGATAAAGTGTAATTATAAGAGCAATTCCAGCAGCGACGATTTGAGGAACTATACCAGGTGAAATTGAACCCCAGACCCAGACTATGATCCAAGGGATGAAAGCTATATTCAGCCATGTCATACCCGATATATTAAGAGGTCCTCGATGATCAGGAAGCTTTTCTAAATTTTTAATTGGCTTTTGAGATTCTCTAGAGATATTTTGTTGAATCCCAGATTCAGAAAAGATTTTATTTAACTTTAATAATAGATTCATGTCCCCCTCAACTTTAAAAAGTTTTTTCATAAAAGCTTTTGTTCCATCAAGTTCACCTGTCGAAATTTTCATCCATATATCTGCTGGTGTAATTATTGTCATTGTAGGTTCCCGATATGAACCTCTATAAGCCTTACATTCATCTTGATTGATGACGAGATAATAACCTTCATCTTCAAGGTTAAACTGCAGCACAGCCTCTAATCCCGGCTCGATATTTGGATTATATTGTAATGCCATTCCAGCAAAGAATGTTGCCATCCCTCCATCCGTCAATTTTAAGGATTTTTTTTTGTTTTCCATATACTTCACATTTTAACTTAGAATTGATATTATTTGTGCTACTATCATTTTAAAATTTAATGTAGTACAATCTTTCTTTTATTATCTAAAATTTATAGAATAAGGTTTTTCAAGAATTTTAGATAACTTTTAATAATTTTTAAGGTTTAATTTGACTTACTATGAACGTTTTAATAAATTATTATTCCAGAACAGGTTCGACAAAAAAGGTTGCTAACTTAATTAAAGAAAATTTAAATTGTGACTGTGAAGAAATTTTTGATACCAAGAACAGAAAAGGATTTTTTGGCTATTTAAAATCTGCGATTGATGCCATGAAGAAGAAATTAACTATTTTAGAAACCACCAATAAAAATCCAGAATCTTACGATTTAATTGCTATTGGAACTCCAATTTGGGTGGGCAATATGTCAATTCCTATAAGAACATATATTGTAGAAAATAAAGAGAAATTTAAGAAGGTTGCTTTCTTTTGTACAGAAGCGGGACGTGGAGGAGAAAATTGTTTTGAAGAAATGGCTAAATTGTGTGAAAAAGATCCAGTTGCAACACTTGAAATTAAATCCAAAGAAATAAAGAAAGAAGCTCACTTAGAGAAGATTGAAATATTTACGAATGAATTAAAAAAATAATTTTTTTAATATTTAACGAGGAAATTTTCTTTGAATAAAGAGTTAAAAAGGTTTTATCCTCTTGCTATGGTAAATATAACTAATAGATGTACTTTAAAATGTAAACACTGTTTTGTATTTCGAGAGGGCAATCCTAATACTCCCACAGGGAAAAATGAGATGCCCGCAGAAATAATGATAAAAGAGATTAAAAAGTATAAAAGAAGGCACGGTATCTATTCTATGGTCTGGATGGGAGGAGAACCCCTTTTAAGAAAAGATATTTTAAAATTAGGTGTGAAACTTTTCCCCCGTAATGTTATTACCACTAATGGAACACTACCTTTAATTAATTTGGGTCCAAAAACAAAATGGGTGATCTCTTTAGACGGTCCTGAAGAAATAAATGATGAAATACGAGGGAACGGCTCATTTCAAAAAGTAATTAATAATTTAAATAATTTACCAGAAGATTTTGAAGGTGATCTCCAATGCCAGTGTGTAATTACAAAAAAGAATGAAAACTGTTTCAAGGAACTTATCGATTTTTTAATGAAAGAAACTCCAATCAGAGGATTTATCTTCTCCTTTTATGTACCAAGGAAGTATGATACATCCGAATTTGCTTGGAAATCTCTAAAAGAACGAGATTTCGCAGTAGAAAATGCTCATGCTATGAAAAAGAAATATCCCAATTATATTCTTAATCACGAATTAGCATTTGACCTATTATTATCTCAAAATGCACTAGAAATAACAAATAATTGCCCTTTAAAGAAATATTTATTACCTCTTTATTTAGGGAATCATGGATTTGAGATTCCGTTCTGTTGCCATGGAAATGATGTGAATTGTAATCTGTGTGGATCCTTTGGTGTATTTCACATGGCTGGTATGATAAAGACGAATCCTCTCTTTGATTTTGATAATTTGAGTAATTTAGATGCTTTTTGATAGAAATTCTATTTTTTTTTAGAGATTTCCATAACTCTAAAACTCTAAACAATTTTAAAAGAATAGATTGAATTAATAATTATATTTAGAAAAATACAAAGTTTGACCAAAATTTTCAATTAAAAATTAATTTAAAAGAGGTGAAAAAAAAACTGACTTACTATCTCGTGATTTTCACATACCCCCCCTCTAAAGCAAAAGAAGTAGGGCAAGCGTTTTTATCTGGAAAGGCCCCCAAATTGCCTGAATATGTAACCCAAGAGAAAGTTTTCGTGGTTCTTGATTCTGAAATTAAGAATTACGTACTTTACGAAGTTAAAGATGATAAGGCCCACGAAGGGCTAATTGCTATAGCAAATAGGTTTACGGGCTATTTTTATATTGAGGGAACGCGATTCAAAATAGAACATTTGTTAACTACAAGAGAAGCTTTGCCCTTAATTGGACTCCAATAGGAGATAATATTATGCTTCTATACCCCTTTTTTTCCCACTATTTTTTATTTGAAAAAAAGCTAATTTGATTTTGCGATGATAAGTTAATTATCAAAAAATTAATAATTTTGAGTAGTCATCTTTTTTTATTAAGGTTCGATGCTCTAGATAGACATTAAAGATCTGATTTTTGATTTATAAAGATTCATTAGGTGATAAGATGTATGAGTAGTGAATTAAATTTTAGTCCTGAAAACACACTTTTATTTTGTCCATTCTCACAGTCATGTATTCTACCAAAAATGGAGTGTTTATGCCATTTCCCCAGTTATAAACTCTGTCCAGATTATCAGGATAAATTAAAAAAATTGAAATCAACTTCGAAGAACTTGTATTAGTCCTTGAAAAAACGATTGCCAATTGTTTTTACTTTTTCTGGTCTGCTTAAGGAATTTGACTAAAAAATTGATCATAATTTTTATAAGTATATTTATGATACTAAATAATGTAAGTTCATTAACAAAATTGTACGAGTTAAAAATAAAAAAATATGCGATAATTAGATGGGAAAAATAACGAAAGATGTTTTAGCACGAGTTCCTAAAGAGTGTGAAATATGCGACAGTGTAAGAATAGAATATTGGGATGAAACAGAGGAGGAATTCATCTTTCGATGTATTGATTGTGGAACTTTTTATCCAATACCAATCGATGATTTGGCTTTATATGATTATCCCTTCTAAATAAAAAATTCTTTTATCTAGAGAACATCTGATTCATTTTCATTAATAATTTCATATCACCTTTCACTTCATACATTCTTTGCATAAAAGCTTTTGCTCCACTAAGTTCTCCTGAGGTGATTTTCATCCAAATATCTTTTGGTGATATTATAGTAAATGTTGGCTCGGAATATGAACCTTTATAAGCTTTACATTCAGCATCATCTATAATAAGATAATAAGCTTCATTATCAATATTAAATTGCATTACAGCTTTAAGCCCTGGAATAGCTTTAGGGTTGTAAATTTCTGCCATTTTAACAAAAAAGACTGATAATTCTGATGGATCGCCTTCAGTTGCGGTCAATGGTTCAGAGTCCAATATTTCCAATTTAATTTGACTGTAATCTTTTGGTATCACTGAATCCCAGTATTGGTTTGCCATTTCCCGAAAAGTTTTTAATTCCTCGGCAGTATATGTGGTTTTATCTTTAATTGCTTTACGAGTTTCTTTCGAGATTTCCCCATCTTTTCCTACTTCAAATCCTGCCTGTTCGATTAGTTTATATAGATCTTGATATTCCTCCTGCAAATCATCCATACTCATCGGTTCGGATCCAGGAATTAGAATTTCACCAACGTATTTCCCTCCTCTATACATTTTTTTGAACATAGAAATTAAAGCATCAAAATGGGACACTTCTGGAAATCCTGCGACGCTAATTAGAAAGATCTTTTGATCTTCCACCGTTCCGGGTCTGGGATGCCCTGTGACTCCACCTTTTTCAACTAAATGAGGATCTAATAATGGCATTTGACGATCTAAAAAGTTTTTTACCAGACCAGTAACATTATATACATAGAGAGGGGTTGCAAACACAATCAGGTTTGCTTGTTTCATTTTAGGTAAATTCTCGGCCATATCATCCTTAAATATACACACTCCAGGTGTTTTTGTCCAGCATGTCCAGCATCCGATGCAATGATGGATTTTTTGTTTAGAGAGCATAATCTCGTCAACTTGAACTCCCGCTCTTCTCAATCCTTTCACAAAATTATCTCCAATATGATATGATGCAGATTTCTTATGGCGAGGACTACCATATACTATTAATGCCTTCATTTTTAAACCCTTTTTTCTAATTATTTTATTTTAATAGGTTATTATGTAATAAATAGGTAATTATTTTAATCCTTTTATAGGTCTTTTGACGCGTGCGTAAGAGATATTAAACCTCCCAATAAGAATCTAATAGGGAATAAAACATTTCTGGAATTTGCATAACCAAACTTTTACAATTTATATACATATCTTTCTTTTTTCATCAATCCTATTTTTTTTAAATCCTAAAATCATAAGATTGATATTAAATGAACAAGAATAAAAAAAGAAACAAAAATTAAGGTGTTATTTACTTCTCTAATTGTCGTCCTACCCCATAGTAGATTAGATATCCGCCCACTACTGCCAACAATATACCTGAAAGGCTCACTATGTTTCTTATAATCAGTATATCTAAATAATTTGAAATAAAAACTCCGTATGTAAAGCAGAGAAGAAGAACTAATCCTAATTGGAAAAATTTCCATCTCCTTTTCAATTGAGGCTCTTTAAATTGTTTATCAATCAACACTGAGTAATAAAGCATTAATATTACAGCGATACCAAAGATTGTAATAGCATAAATAAAGTAAGGTAATGACCAAAGTGGTCTCCAATCCGTACTATCATTAATAGTTACACCCCAACCAGGTATAGCTAAAAATATAAACAGTACTGAATCTAATGCGCCATATATTAAAATTATTAAAATTTGCTTATTAGGAGTTATAACCTTTTCCGATTTTAATATTATCAATTCCATAACTACTAAGAAAATTATTCCGAATATAACAAATGCATTTGTACCTGTATTCAATACTGTAACTACTGTTTTATCTCTGAGTGGGTAATAAATTAAGTTAAGAATCAATCCAATTGATACCGAAAAGAAGAATCCAGTAAAGATTATATTTAACCTTTTTTTATCTCTATGTAGAATTTTGTATGCCATAAATAAAAACGCAAATATGATAATACTAAAAGCAGTGAAAACTCCAATGAATCTTACGTCTTGTAATATCATTAAATCTGTCTCCTCGAGGTTTAAATTTTTATTATTTTTAAAATATAGTTAAATTAATTGCATATAATCTTTTTTAAAAAGGAACTCTAACTCCATAGATTGCTTACAATTAAATTATTAGGAAAATATTATAGGAAATAAAACATTCTTAGAGTTTGCATAGCTAAACTTTAAATATTGTAACTAATTCTTTTTGCTTTCATAAATCCTATATTATTAATTTCGTACAAGAATTATTATCTTCAATAAATTTTTATTGAATTTACAATCATTTATAATTATGACAGAAGTTAATTATTATGAGCAAGTCAGACAGAATTTAGAATTAGGACCTATTTATGCTGCAAAACATAAGAAGATAATTCATTTGATGAAAGTATTCTGGGATGAAGATGAGATTAAGATATTGTCACATTTTGATAAAGTTGGAAAGTTCATTACAACCAGAGAATTATCGGAAAAAACAAATATGTCCAAAGAGGAAATCAGAAACAAATTAGCTAGATCGGTTAAAAATGGAACTTTAGCTAAAAAAGGCTCCAGATATAGTTTAATACCTATTTTACCAGGTATTTTTGAGAAATATTTTATTATACGTAAAGACACTGAGGAAAATCAGAAAAAGGCAGCGAGATTATATCGTGATATTATGAAGGAAGTAAGTACCCAAGAAGTTGTAGAAAGAGAAACTCAACATGTATTCAGACCTTTACTTCCATATGAAGCGAAAGAGAAATTAATTCAAATTAATGAATCCTTAGATTATGAATCACAAGCCCTCCCTTATGAGTTAGTTAAAGACATGATTGATAAAAACGAACATTTTGCAGTAATACCATGTCAATGTCGCTTAATAGGTGAATTAACTGGAGAACCCTGTGAATGTGCCCCTGCGGAAATGGGGTGCTTTTTAGTAGGGATTGCAGCTCAAATGATTCCCCAAATGTGTGATGAGGCTCGTGTTATGACAAAAGAAGAAGCAATTCAATTCCTCAAAGACACTGAGAAGGCGGGACTAGTACATAATGCTACCTCTGGGAGTTCAGAAAATAGTATTTTTATTTGTAATTGTTGCAGTTGTCATTGTGGTGCGTTATATCCCGCAAGATTAATGCATGTTAAAGGCTCAAGTCAATCTAATTACCAGCCTATAATTGATATGGAAATATGTGTGAAATGTGAGACTTGCATGCGTAAATGCCCCGGTAAAGCAATATATCACAAATGGCCTAAAGAATCAGATTCCTCTGATGAACAGATGGTTATTAGGGAAGAATTATGTATCGGATGCGGAATATGCGCGGCAAATTGTCCTAAGGATGCAATTAAGATGATAAAAGTTAGAGAAAATGTTCCCAAAGCGGCTCCAAAAATCGGAGGTATTTCTTTTGGAGAACTTATAACAATGTAAATTGCCAAAAGAAAATAGCCATCTTATATTTCATATTATCAGCCGAAAATTTAAGTTCTTATGATTTAATATTACTGATAGTTAATATTTTAAATAACAAATTTTTATTTTTTTTATCAATCGAAAAAAATACAAGTCAAGAAAAAGAAAAATTATTAATCGCTAACGATTACTTCTGATTTTTTCTCAATTTTCTCGCTTTGAGCCTTTCCTAAAAAATAAGGATCAATTATCGCCGAAATTTGTTTAAAGTCATAATGCCTTGGATTAATTGCCTTCAAACGACAGGTTGCAGCACATCTTCCACACCCTTTACATATTGCCGGATTAATAAATGCTTTTTTAGTTGGTACCGATACATCCTCAAACTCCTGTTTTACTTCAGTTAAAGTTATAGCTTTAAATTGGCATACTTCTTCACATCTTCCACAGCCATTGCATTTTTCCACATTTACTTTCATATCCTTGAAAAAGCATTCTATTGATAGCATAAATGAAAGCAATTCTAATTTTGTCGAAGAAATCTCACGAGCGCTTAAAAATCTGCTTGCCCTCCCTGCAGCGCCATTAGCTTCTGCAATTGAGTCTTGTACATTTTTTGGCCATTGTGCACATCCACATATGAAAATTCCGTGTGCTGCAAAATCTAATGGTCTTAGTTTATTATGAGCTTCTATAAAAAATCCATTATCATCCAATGGGACTTGCAGCATACCAGCTAATTCTTGTAAATCATCAGGTGGAATCATTGGAGTTGATAATACAATTAAATCTGTTTCAAACGTAATATTTTTGTTTCGATTAACATAATCACGCAATTTTATTTCATATTTTTCTGGATCTTCTTGAATTTTTGAAATCTCGGGTTTGTTTCCAATATCAAACTTTAAATAATTTGCAATCTCTTTCCTTTTACTGGCAAATTCTTCGAATTCCTTTTTCGAGAGATGTAATTCCCTGAATAGGACAATATTTTCTATCTCAGGCTTTAATTTCTTTAAGATATCAACATTTTTTACTGTATTACTGCAGCACACATTGGAACAATATGAATATCCATCTTTTTGCCTAGCTCCTACGCACATAATCGTAGTCACATGTCTGATTTTATCTAGCCAAGATTTATCCTTACTTTTTAGTCTTTTTTCTAGGTCCATCTGTGTCAGTATATTTGTATTCTTCTCGTCGTATAAATAAAGTCCTCGTGGTTTGAATTCTTTTCCTCCAGTGGCCACAATAATAATACCTACTTTAAAGTCATGAATTTCATTATTGGATTTGGCAATTGAGATTTCATAATTACCGATTGTTCCGTTAATTTTAGCAATTTTTGAATCTAAGAAAATTCGAATGTTATTATTTTTTTGAATATCGTCCTTTAAATTATTTAAAAACTTTGAAGCCTCTTGTTGAATAGGATATAATATGTTGATATGATTCAAATTTCCACCTAACTCTTTTTCTTTTTCTACGATTATTGTCTCAAAACCCTGATTCGAAATGTTTAAGGCAGCTGTCATACCAGAGATACCTCCACCGATTATTAGTGCTCGAGGCGTAATTTCAATAATATCTTCTTTAGGTAATATATCGATTTCTCTTTCCTTTGTTAGAGAATATTTTGTAGGTTTTAATAACGTAGCAACTTGGGATGCCACAGCACTAGCATCTGAGACGGTTTCGGATATATTCATAGGATATTGACATGACCCGCTCATATAAATTCCGTCCCTTTGAGTTAATGACTTGTTAAAATAAGATTTTTCCTTAAAGAAGCCATTGTCATCTAAATCAATATCCAAAATTTTAGCTAATTCTCTAGATCCTTTTGAGGGAACCAAAGGAGACCCTAAAATTACCATATTTGTTCGAAACTCCTTTGATTTTCCAACTTTCAAATCTTCATAATGAATTATTAAATCATTTGTCTCAGGATCTTCTTCAATATTATCAATACTAGACGGAATATATGTTATATTAAATTCGTCCTGAGCTTTTTTCGTATATTCATAGAAATTCTTGCCAAAAACCCTGATATTATGTCTAAATACAAATACATCAGAATCTTGTGCATATTCCCTAGTAAGAATTGCATCTTTAGCTATATACATGCAACAAACCCGGGAACAATAAGGTACATTTTCTTCTAAGTAACCCGCACCTGCGCATTGAATAAATGCAATTTTTTTTGGTTCTTGCTCATCACTAGGTCTTAAAATTGCTGGACCAAATGGACCAGTGGGAGATAATATTCGTTCATATTCCAGACCATTAACTACATTTTTATATTGATAACCCCATTTTGGTGACAAATCCTCACCTAACATATCAAATCCTGTCGCAACAACAATAGCACCAACATTTATTTTAATTTCTTGAGGTTTTTGATTATAGTCTATGGCATTTCCCTTACATACTTTTTGACAGACACCACACACTTCTCGATTTATATATAAACATAACTCGGGATCAATCATATATACTGGAGGGGTTGCCTGAGGGAATGGCATGTAAATGGATTTCCTTTTGCCAAGATTCATGTCAAAAGCATTAGGAGCTTCAATTTTTGGGCATCTGGCTGCACAATCTCCGCATCCTTTGCATTTTGTTTCATCTACATACCGAGGATTTTTAATAATAGAAACAGTGAAATTGCCCACCTTTCCTGAGACTTTTTTGACTTCTGAAAGAGTTAATAATTTAATATTAGGATTTCTATATACAGCCACCATTTTAGGTGCTAAAATACATAAGCTGCAATCATTTTGGGGATATAGTTTGTCAAATTGGGCCATATGACCTCCAATCGATGGTTCTCTTTCTACTAAGTAAACTTTAAATCCTAATTCTGTCAAGTCTAAGGAAGTCTGAATTCCGGCAATTCCTCCACCAATTACTAATACTGAGCCTTCCATTCTTTTTATACCTCTTTAATAAAAATATATTTTTTTCAGATTTGTCAAATTTGAACAAGAATTTTATTCGTTAAAATATGAAGAGTAAAAAAGTGTATATAAATATTATGCTTCAATTTTGTCGAATTTTGATAAAATTCTTTTCAATGATCACTATTTCCCAACATTTCAACCCACTTTTTTTTCACTTTCCGAAAGATCAGATGGAATAATGATCCCTTTCCTACATTATCAATCAAATCATAAAGGATCTGAGAGTGAGTTACCAATATGCATAGAAAATCTGAATAAGATGATCGAAAATCATCACATAATCCAGAGAGGATTTCTAATTTTGATCATTTAAAAAATTTATATTTGCATTTATCTATTTTATTAATATTCAACGAAGAAAACAAATCGAGCTAAGATGTCTCAAATTCAAAAGATTTATGAAAAGATTGAAGCTATTGTTGGATCAAAATATATATCGGATTCACAGCCAATTTGTTATTCCTATTCGATGAATTGCGATATGGTTTTACAAGGGATACCGGAGATAGTTATACGTCCAGGTAATTCTGATGAGATATCCCAAATATTAAAAGTAGCAAATGAATATAATATAAAGATAATTCCCCGTGGTAATGGGGCGGATTTAACTGGTGGTGCAAAACCTATTGGAGATGGGGGAATTGTCTTAGACTTAACTCGCATGAATAAAATATTGGATGTTGATGAGAAAAATAGAGTTGTGACAGTTGAAGTTGGAATTTCGTGGAGTGAATTATGTGAACAACTGAGTAAAATAGGAATAGGATATTATACTGGATCAACTGGTCCAGCTTCTGGATTTTCTGCGACCATTGGAGGCGGACTCTCAAATAACACCGTGGGAGGAGGAGGAGCTGCGATGTATGGAGCTGTTACAGAACATTGCGTGGGATTAGAAGTGGTATTGCCCACTGGAGAGATAATTTATACAGGTGCAAAAGCAAACTCGTTTTGCGAGAAACCTTTTACGAGATTTGGATTAGGAGCCGATTATACAGGGATATTCTTAGGAGATATAGGAATCCATGGAGTGAAAACCAAGGCATCATTAAATCTATATCCGCTTCCTGAATATGCTGCCTATAGTACATATGAAATTAAAAAAACACCGGAAATGTCTGAATCGGAACGAGTAGCAAATTTAATGATGAGATGGCAAGATCAAAAATTATCTTTACATGATTTTTATTATTATCCACGATCTTTTGTAAGTCAGTTCAAAATGCAAAAAATTGTAAAGAATTTAATAAGTGCTAAAGTGCGTGGTAGTGTCCTATTTTATACCGCTGTGGCAGATACTCAAAAACAATTAGATATTAATGTTGGAAGGATTGAAAAGATTGCAAAAGATACAGAGATAATAAAATTAGGTGATACTGTTGAAGAAGGGAATTTAGGAAAATGGTTCTACGAGGAAGATGGAAGATGGCAATGGGCAAATGCAAGTTGGATGGGGCCCCATCTCTTTACTTTAGCTACTTGCTTAAAATGTCCCACCTATCAATTACCTGCTTTTGAAGAGGTATATACAGGATGGGTAAAAAAAAATTCTAAAATACTAGGAGAAATTGGGGGAGGGAGTGCCAATTTTATTGTTTTTGGGGTGTATCCACATTACATTGATGTGGCTGGTGGTCTTGGAGTTGCTAGCAGAATAGAAAACAGATCAATTCAACACGAATTATGGAAAGATTTAATCCTTAGTCAAATGAAAATATTGGGGGGAATTCATTATTGGATGGGAGAAATTATAGGCAGGACTTTAATCGATTCTGGTGCACTTACAGAACAATATTACAATTTCATGATTTCAATTAAGAAAGCTCTAGATCCCAATAAAATATTAAGTCCCGGCAAATTCTATTTAGGGGAAAAATATTAAAAACTTTTACATCACCTTAGATATATTTAAATGGTTTAATGTTATAATAGAAATTCAAAAAAAAGAAAATATAGAAAAATTATTTTATAAAAATAATCTGAAAAAATAGGATAATTTATGACCGAAATTCAGAATGTGTTTGAAATGATTGAGGATATTGTCGGTACAAAGCATATTACTGATTCAGAACCAATTTGTTATTCTTATTCAATGAATTGTGATATGGTTTTACAAGGAATTCCTGATATAGTCGTGAGACCTGGAACTCCAAATGAAGTGTCTGAGATCCTAAAAGTGGCAAATCAATTTAAAATAAAAGTTATACCTAGAGGTAATGGAGCAGATTTAACGGGTGGTGCAAAACCAATCGGAAATGGAGGAATAGTAGTCGATTTGACTCGTATGAATAAAATTTTAGAGGTTGACGAGAAGAATCGAATTGTTACGGTTGAGGTTGGAATTTCGTGGAGTGAATTATGCGAACAGTTGAGTAAGGTGGGAATTGGCTATTATACAGGCTCAACAGGACCCGCTTCTGGATTTTCTGCAACCATTGGAGGTGGCCTTTCAAATAATACGGTGGGAGGTGGCGGAGCTGCAATGTATGGAAATGTTACTGAACAATGTGTTGGCTTAGAAGTCGTATTGCCTACCGGAGAGATTATCTATACAGGAGCCAAGGCTAATTCTTTTTGTGAAAAGGCGTTTACAAGATTTGGATTGGGGCCCGATTATTCTGGTTTATTTTTAGGAGATGTGGGAATTCATGGGATAAAAACCAAAGCTTCTTTAAATTTATATCCTCTTCCGGAATATGCCGCATATAGTACCTATGAAATTAGGAAAACCTCTGAGATGTCTGAACCACTAAGAACAGCACAATTAATGATGGGATGGCAACAAAAAAAATTACCTTTACATGATTTTTTTTATTTTCCTTTATCTATGGTTAGGAATTTAAAAGCGATGGGGACTACTAAGAATTTAGTTAAAGCTAAGGTAAGGGGAAGTATTTTGTTTTATACAACTGTCGCAGATACTCAAAAACAATTAGATTATAATGTTGAAAGGATTGAAAAGGTTGCGAATGAGCTTGAAGTGAAAAAATTAGGTGATACCGTAGAGGAGGGGAATTTAGGCAAATGGTTTTATGAGGAAGATGGACGATGGCAATGGGGCCATATGCTTTGGCTGGGCCCTTTAGTTTTTAGTATGGGAACATGTTTGAAATGTCCTACTTATCAATTACCTGATTTTATAGAAGTATATGAAAATTGGGTAAAAATGAATTTTCAGAAAATGGGGGACCTTGGAGGAGGAGGTGCTGACTTCATAGCATTTGGAGTATATCCCAATTATATTGATGTCGCTGGAGGATTGGCAATAGCAAGTAAGATTGAAAATAGGAAAATTCAGCATGATTTATGGAAAGATTTAATCATTACACAGATAAAAAAATTAGGTGGGATTCACTATTGGATGGGCGAGATAATTGGCAGGGCATTAATAGATTCAGGAGCGGTAACAGAAGACTATTATAATTTTATGATTTCAATTAAGAAGGCTTTAGACCCCAATAAAATATTGAGCCCTGGAAAGTTTTATGTAGGAGATAATTATTAAGAGGTGTGAAAAATGAATGAAACCCAAAATTCGTTAAAAAATTTAAGCGAACTTAAGGATGCCGCATTATCGTGCGTTCAATGCGGACAATGCCGGGTTGCTAATTGGCCTTCGAAAGGAATTTACTATGTTTGTCCAGTATATAATACTGATATAACTCCAAAATTTGATACGTTTTTTTCTCGGGGGAAAAATATTATTTTAAGAGGACTTTTTTGGGGGGATTTGCAATTAAGCCAAGAAATAAGCGATATTATATTTCAGTGTACACTCTGTGGAGCTTGTTATGAATTTTGTTTTGACGCCCATAATGATAATTTCGATTTTATAACTCACAGATGGACTGATCATGTGAAAGTATATGAAGCCCTGAGAGCAGATTTAGTAGAAGCTGGTTTTCCGATAGAATCTCAGGTTCCAATGAATAAAGCGATGGTAGAATTATTAAATCCTTATGAACGAGATAATAAAGACAAACTTAAATGGACAGAGCAATTGGATTTTGAAGTTAAGAACGCCCAAAATGAGAGTTCTGATATCCTATATTTCGTAGGATGTACAGCAGCATTAACCTCTGAAATACAAAATGTTGCCGTCGCTACCGCTAAAATATTAAAAAATTTAGGAATAGACTTTTCAATCTTCGGAGAAAAAGAAGTATGTTGTGGAAGTGTAGCAATGCGAACCGGAGACAAAAAAGCATTTAACACAGTGGCAGAACAAAATGCTAAGTTATTTAAAGAAAGAGGAGTGAAAAAGATTATAACCAGTTGTGCAGGATGCTATAGAACCTTTAAAAAAGATTATGGAGATAGGCTTGAGGGGATTGAGATATTCCATTCATTCGATTATATAAAAAATATTATAGCCCAAAAAGGTATTAAGTTAAAAAATTTGGATGTCAAAACCACATATCATGATCCGTGTCATATTGGACGACATATGGGATTATACCTCACTCCAAGAGAATTGTTAAGCAAAATTTCGAATCTAACTGAGATGAAAACTAATTGTGAAGCAGCCATGTGTTGTGGGGCAGGAGGTGGCGTAAAGAAAGGATTTCCAGAATTGTCTCTCGAGATGGCTAAAAACAGGATTAAAGATGCAGAGGAAACAGGAGCTTCTATTTTAGTAAGTACTTGTCCATTTTGTTATCGAAACTTATCTGATGCAATTAAAGAACTTAACTCGAATATAAAGATGGTTGATTTAGTTGAATTAATTTTAGAGTCATTAATTAGCTAAAAAAAATCTTTTTTTTAAAATACTTTAAGAGGGCCCAATTCTTTAATTTGGTTTGTAAATTCAGTAATTAAATCGGCGAATCGCTTTCCTTCTGATGCGCTAACCCATTCGAGTCTTACGCGTTTTCCATCAATTCCTAACTGTTTAATAATAATTTCATGAAGTTTTTTAAATCTATCTCGGGTATATTCGTTCCCTGAAATATAATGGCAGTCGCCAATATGACATCCTGTTATCAAAATTCCATCTGCTCCATCCTTTAAAGCTTTTAAAACGAATGTCGGGTCAACTCTGCCAGAACACATAACACGGACGATTCTCATATTGGGAGGATATTGGAATCTTGATACACCAGCAAGATCTGCTCCAGCGTAAGAACACCAATTACAACAAAAAACTAAAATTTCAGGATTAAAATCAGGATTTTTGGGTTTTTTTTTGGTTTTTGACATTTTTTCTCTCTCATTTTTTCTTTAATTTAATCCAATAAATATGTTTCAATCATAGCAAAAATTTGGTCAAAATCATAATGTTTTACTGAAATGGCGCCATTCGGACAGGTAGCGGCACACGTTCCGCACCCCTTGCATAATGCCGAATTAATAAATGATTTTTTTAGCACTAAGCTGATATCTTCGAATTCCATTGATGCCTCTTTAATTTCTATTGCATTATATGGACACACAGATTCACACTTTCCACAACCTATACATCTTTCAGGATTTACTTCTGCAATTAATCCTGAGGTTTTTATTGTTTTCGCACTTAAAAATCGACTTGCTCTTCCAGCAGCTCCATTAGCCTGAGCAATTGAATCTTGTATATTTTTTGGCCATTGGGCACATCCTGCAAGAAAAATTCCGTCCGTAGCAAAATCTAATGGCCTTAGCTTCACGTGAGCTTCTAAGAAAAAGCCATTTTTATCTAATGGAACTTTTAACATTTTGGCTAATTCACTTAAATTATCAGCTGGAATCATAGGAGTAGATAATATAATTAAATCTGTCTCAAATTCAATTGTGTCTTGTAGATTAGTATCAAAAACTTTTATCTCATATTTTTCTGGTTTGCTGCTCTTCTTCGAAATTATTGGTATTTGATCTAGATCATATCGTAGGAAAATCGCATCTTTCCTTCGTTCTCGATAATATTCTTCAAATTCCTTTTTCGCCATTTGAAAGTCTCTATAGAGCATAATCATTTCGAGATCTGGCTTTAATTCTTTTAAAATACTCATATTCTTAATGCTAACGCCACAACACACATTAGAACAATAAGTAATTCCCTCTTTCTGTCTGGCTTCAACACATAAAATGGTTGTAACTCGTTTAATATTATCTAGCCATGATTTATCTTTTTCTTTTAACTTTTGTTCTAGCTCTAACTGAGTAAGAATATTCTTATTCTTTTTATCATAATGGAACTCGCCATTAGGTTTTAATTCTTGAGCGCCAGTGGCAACGATAATTGTTCCAATTTTAAAATCTTGAGATTTTTTATTGGTGGCAATCGAGACATTATAATTTCCGATATAACCTTTAATCTCTTTAATTTGAGATTTTAGGAAAATTTCGATATTTTTATGTTTCTTAACTTTATCTTGAATATTATTTAAAAATATTGTTGCATCTTCTTGAATAGGATATAGAACATTAAGATTATTCAAATTACCTCCTAATCTGTCCTCTATTTCTACAAGATATGCTTTAAATCCTTGATTAGCAATATTTAATGCGGCTGTCATCCCAGATATGCCTCCACCAATTATTAGCGCAGTAGGAGTGATATCTAATTTAGTCTCCGTTAGCGGCTTTAATAATCGAGATTTTGCGACGGCCATTCTTATGAGATCTTTTGCTTTAGCAGTAGCTCCCTTATTATCACCCATATGAACCCATGAACACTGGTCGCGTATATTAACCATTTCAAATAAGTATTTATTTAGACCTGCTTCTTGGCAGGTTTCTTGAAATAACGCTTCATGAGTTCTTGGTGTACAAGATGCTACAATAAATCGGTTTAAGTTTTTTTCTTGAATTACCTCTTTAATTCTTGCTTGAGAATCAGAACTACATGAGTATAAATTGGCCTCACAATGTACGACATATGGTAACTTTCCAATATAATCAACTACTTCGGATACATCAACATATTTACCAATGTTAATTCCGCAATGACAGACTAATACTCCAATTCGTGGCTCATCTGTGATTTTTACCTCTATTTCAGGTAATTCAAAAACTTTTTCTTTAGTTTCAGTATATTTCACAGAATTTAGTAGATTTGCAACTTGAGATGCTACCCCGCTGGCATCTGCCACTGTTTCTGGAATATCCATAGGTCCTTGACAAAAACCACATAAGAATATTCCATCTTTAGATGATAAAGATTTATCAAAAAAGGTTTTTTCTTTGAAAAAATGATATTTGTCTATTTCAACACCTAATATTTGAGCTAATTCTTCTGTTCCTTTAGAAGGTACTAATGGAGTTGCTAATACCACCAAATTTGCCTTAAAATCATTAAATTTTCCAGTTCTTAAATCTTCATAATGAATAATAAGATCTTTTGATTCAGGTTCTTCCTCAATAGTACTAATTTTAGTTTGAAAATATTGCACTCCATATTCTTCTTGGGCTCTTTGGGTGAATTCATAGAAATTTTTCCCATAAGCTCTAATATCATGCCGAAATACATAACAATTTGAATTATCAGAATGTTCTTTTGTAATAATAGCTTCTTTTGCGGTGTACATACAACACACACTTGAACAATAAGGAACATTTTCATGAAGATCTCTTGAACCGGCACACTGAATAAATGCAATTTTTTCGGGTTCTTCTTGATTGCTTGGTCTCAACACATGACCTCCAAAAGGACCAGAAGCACATAGAATTCTTTCATATTCGAGAGCGCTTACCACATTTTCATATTGATACCCCCATCTTGATGTTAATTCTTCAGCAGGCATATCAAATCCAGTTGCAACGACGATGGCACCAACTTTTAGTTTAATTTCTTTTGGTTTTTGCTCATAATCAATTGCTTCAGCTTGACAAACTTTTTCACAGACTCCACAAACTCCTTTAGTCAATTTTAAGCAAATTTCAGGATCAATTAGATAAATAGGAGGGACTGCCTGAGGAAATGGAATGTAAACTGATTTTCTTTTGCCTAAATTCATATCGAAAAGATTAGGAACTTCAATTTTGGGACATTTAGCAGCGCAGTCTCCACAGCCTTTACATTTCGTTTCATCAATATATCGTGGTTTTTTAAGGACTGTGACCGTAAAATCACCTGGTTTTCCTTCTACTTTTTTGATCTCATGGTACGTCATAAGTTCAATATTTGGATTTCTGAAAACCTCAACCATTTTAGGAGCAAGTATGCACAAACTACAATCGTTAGTAGGAAATGTTTTATCAAGCTGAGCCATCCTCCCTCCAATTGATGGGTTTCGTTCTACTAAATAAA
The DNA here is from genome assembly GCA_048941265.1 of Promethearchaeota archaeon. Classification (GTDB taxonomy): domain Archaea; phylum Asgardarchaeota; class Lokiarchaeia; order Sigyniarchaeales; family SOKP01; genus LW40-45. The sequence continues at coordinate 47,044 of JBHLNT010000003.1, read as the reverse complement.
CTTTAAAACCTAATTCGGTTAAATCCAATGATGTTTGAATCCCGGCGATTCCTCCACCAATAACCACCACCGATCCTTCCATTATTTTTTAGCCTCCGTATCCTTTCCAGGTTTAATTATCTCAATATGATCAACTAAAAATTCAGAAAAGTCCATAATTTCTATAGAAGCTATATCTTCAAAGTCATCTTGAAGGCAAGACAGATGTATCTTACATTTAGGGCAAGAAGTAAGCATAATATCTCCAGCGGCCTTCGCTTCTAACATACGTTTATATCGCAGCGCTTTGGATTTCTCATTACAATTCATCCAACTGCTCACCCCACAACAAAGAGAATTTTTTTTATTATGCTTCATTTCTTCAAAATCATACCCTAAATCTTTAAATTCCTTAAAAATTTCACGAGCCTTTTCATTTATAGTGTTCTCCTTGGGTAAAAATCTGCTTAATCTACAAGGATCGTGATATGTAAAAGGAATTCTTTCAGAACTCTCTTTTGGATTTTTAAATTTAATTTTTTGTTGTTTCCAATTTTCATAAATGTATTCAATAATATGTTGGACCTGAAATTTATTATTAAAATCATCAAAAATGTTTGGATAATCTACTTTAAATGTTCTATAGCACTCGGCACATGCAGTTATGATTTTAGATATTCCCGCTTTTTCGAACATCTCTATATTTTTTTTACCTAACTTTATAAAAGTCTTTAGTTTTCCTTGTCCCCAATAAATATCGTGCCCACAGCATATCTCTTCTTTAAAAACTACGATCGTTTCTTTTTCAATCTGGCATATTATTTTTAAAGTGCTTTCTGCAATCGAGGTTGAATTTTCAAACTCATAATTAAAAAAGGGTAAACATCCAACGTAATATAAAATATTTCCTTTATTTGATACTTTACATCCTTTCGGAACCCAATCAAGAGAGCGTTCTGGTTGAACATATGGTCGACTCATTATTTCTGATATCGTAGTATACATACCTTTATGAGCGATAAGTTCATCAGGATTTTGATTAGCATTATGTCTCATTTTCCATTTAGCCATTCTTACGATATCTGCAAAATTAATTTCTTCTGGACAGTCTTTAAGACATTGATTACATGTGAGACAATCCCATAGAGCCCCACTCTCAATGACTTTATCTTCAAAACCCTCCAAAATGAGTTGTATAATTTTACTTGGGGTATATTTTTGAACTTTACTTAATTGACACACACCACTGCATCGTCCACATTGATAGCATCTCTTTAATAAATCGCGTAAATTTGGCTCATATATTTTATCTAAATAATTAAGTGTATCGGCAAATAATTTTTTACGAATAATTTCTCTTTTTGATTCTGAATTTGTTTCTGTTATAATCTCCTCATCTCTATTGTAGATTCTTAATAAAATTTTCTTTACGTTTTATTTTTGATTGAGAGAACTGAGAAATTAACTCAATCATTTTATTTTTTTTAGTAGAATCTATATCTTTACAATTTATTATTCCCGCATTAATCGCTTTTAAAAAAATGTTTTTTCCTTTTTCAGTTCGCGGGATGACAGTTGTATATTTATCGGGAGAACCTAACCCCCCAAAGGAAATATCGGCATAAATATTTGTGAAGTCGCCACAAGCATTACATGCTGGGCGCATATAATCAGTTAAATGATTAAAGGGAATATGAACTATTTTCTCTCCGATTGCCTCATCTTTTATTTGAAAAATTACATCTTCTTTAATATTTATTTTAACAATATCTGAGAATTTTATGTTAAAATCCTTTTCAAATTTTTGAATCTGAAATTTTTCAAAGAGAAAGTTCTCATAACAAAATAATCCTAAACAGATTTCTATATTTTCTGATGGTGTTACACCCAGGTCCTGCATACATCTAATTGTATAAAGCTGACAAGGTGTTCCAACCACTGCTAACTTTTTAAATTTATAATGATTTAATTTTGGAATTGAGTGAGTATATGTACAAAATTTTTGGATCTCATCTAGTTGAGGGGTAACGTCTAATTTTGCACCTGATGCCTTTAGTAAGTCATATTTGCTATCGGCAAAAGTAGCTTCTCTTGAAAAAGGAGCATCAGTTTTCGAAACAACAGCTCCATCAATTAATTTTTGTTCTATTAAAAAATTAATTAGAGAATTCACGACACCCCCATCAGTTCCATATTCTAAGAACTCCTTATCCGTTGCTTGACAAGAATAAATATTATCATAATTACCAATTGGCATTGATGAAAAATCAGCAAAATTATAAGTTTTATTAAGCTCATCATCTAATATATGTGTTTGTGGACAAATATAATAACATATACCACATTCTAAGCATTTATCTTTGTTTATATATTCTGGTGGAGTGTAAGGATCTTTTAAACCTATCACATCATACTCTGCAGAGCTGCAGAAACTAACACAGCCTCCACATTCTTGACAAATACCTTTATTATGTACTTCCTCAATTAAATCTTGGAATGTTTTTGGCATTTAAATATCATCATTTTTATTCTTTTTTTTCCAACACTATTTTTTTACACTTAGTTCTCTTCGAACCAGCAATTCTTTCAACTAAGAATTGGCCGGGTTTGACCTCTTTTAGACTTTTCGATTCAATTAACCCAGCTTTAACTGCATCATTATAGATCTCATCAGCTTCTTTTGATCTCGTAATTACCGATGACCAACCATCTTGAGATCCAATGGATCCTACAGAAATATCGGCATAATCTGAAGTTAAATCTTCACAGAAATGACAATTATCGCGAGCATAACTCTGTACATCTGCTAAGGGAACATCTAATTGCTCGCCAGACTTTAATTTTATTATAAATTTTCCTCCTCCAATATTCATTTTAGTTAGTTCATGAATTTCCTTATTAAATTGTTCCTTGACTAATTTTATAATTCCTTCATATGGAAATGACTCCATACAAAATAATCCTATTTTATATTTAATATTTTTAAAGAAGGGTAATCCACTTGGAAAAAGAGATCCTTTACCAATGGCCTTCATCATACAAGGAACTCCTACAAAAGCAATTTTATCATACTTTTTACATTTATCGATAATCGTCAAGGAAGGAGAATTTGCATATTTAGTTCCTGCAGTTTTATAAAGATCTTTTACATCTTCTATTATAATGGGTTCAGGTTTCCATAAATCTTCTGAATGTTGAACTGCTACAACAGCATCTACTAGTTTCTCTTCTAATAAATATTCAACCAATGAAGTTACAATACCGCCATCTTGTCTAACTTCCTTTATTTCGTCCTTGGTTGTTGAACCTGAATACGTATTTACATAAGCGCCTATTTTGTCAGACCAATTTAAGGAGTTATCTAATTTTTTAATACTTTTATTAGCTTGATCAATTGAAAAGGAACGTGGGCAAATTGAGAAACATAATCCACATTTCATGCAGATTTTATCATCAATTTCTAGAATATCTGCCGTAACTTCAATCGCATTCACTGGACATATAGCTGAACACCAACCACAATGACAACATACACCTGCATCAAAAACTATTGAAACTGGCTCAAAATAATGCTCAACAAAATCATCATGTATATCTTTTAATTGATAACGGTAAAAATATTCTTTTTCTTCGACTTCTTTTTCTTCACCCTTAATTTTTTTTTTAACCATTTTGGTTTTAATTTCAACAATTTCAGCGACATATCCTTGTTCTTTTAAATAAACTACATCTCTTATTACATTTTCAGGGGGAAATTCATTAATTTTATCTGCAAGTTCATTTAAAAATAATGGTTCTATCCCTTTCATTTTTTCGAGAACTAATTTACGCTCAGTTTCAGCATCGATCATTGCATCAAGAATCTCGAAGAATTCTTCTTCTGAATATTTGCCAGTTTTTAAAATTTCATCTTTTGCTTCAAGAAAAGCTCTAACTTGAAAATTTTCTGAAGCTTGATAAGTAGCATCCATTAATATTTTTGAAGTTACATTATTAAAATCATAATTTTTTTTAATTTGAACCATATTTCCATCATACTTTTTTTAAATTTAGTTAAAAAAATTGTAAAAAATTTTTTTTTAAAAACCCCATCCCTTGCGAGGCAAGTCATCTTATAACTAATATTTTTTTACAAGAATCATTCATTTAGGGTAGTTAAGTTTTTCCTTTCACTTTCGCTTTACTTTTTACTGTTTTAAGTGGATTTGGACCAGCTCTCTGTACTTTTTCTAGTGCATCTTCAACACTCTTGACTAATTTTTCTGATTCAGCACTACTACACCAATACATATTTACTCTTTGACTGCCAAATCCTCGAGATTCTAATATTCGATTTGCAAAATCAACATGCTTCTGAGCTGTAAAATTCCCGATCTTAAATTGACATTCATTTGGTTTTCATCCTACGACCATTACTCCATCTGCTCCTGATTTTATCGCATATAGTATATGTTTTACATCGATCCTCCCGGTACATCTAAGTTTAACGATTTTAACTGAAGGAGTATATTTCATACGAGAGACCCCTGCTAGATCAGCGGCACCATAACCTCATTTTAGACAAGCAAACAATATAATTTGGAAATTATTTTGCATTTTATAGAGACCTCCATTTTGTTTAAGATTCTAATAGTGCTTTAATTTCAGCATACAGTTGTTCATCCCGAAAATAGCGAATATCTATTGCTTGCGTTGGACAGCATGTTGCACATATTCCACATCCATCACAGTTTATCTCATCCACAACAGCTCCTTCAGCATCACTTAGTTTTATAGCACCTTTGGGACATTCTTTTTCACATCTTCCACATGAAATACAGAGATCTTTTTTAACTTCGGCAGTAATAAGTTCAAGTTCAATTTCTCCAGCAGAGGTTATTTCTGCCACTTTACTCGCTGCTGCTCTGGCTTGAGATACTGAATAGGCAATATCTTTTGGTCCCTGTGCAAATCCCGCAATAAAAATTCCTTTTGCTTTAGTTTCTTGGGGCATAAGCCCAAAGTGAGATTCAGTCAAAAATCCATTTCGATCTGCGTCTAAATTTAAAACTTTGGAAATTTGTTCCGTACCTCTTGATGGTAAGGCAGCACTTGAGAGTACCACTAAGTCCGCATCAATTCTAATAATTTCATCAGTCAGCGAAGAATATACTCGAATATTTATATTTTTAGTTTCTGGATCTTCTGAAATCTCCCCAACTTTTCCCCTTATCATGCGAATATCAGAGTCTTTGGCGCGTTGATAGTATTCCTCAAAGCCTTTTTCATTAGTTCTGATATCTATATAGCAAATTGTAATGTTCGCATCCGGAAATTCTTCTTTAAGCAATTTAGCATTTTTTAAAGCCAGCATGCAACAAACTCCGCTACAATATGTTCTTTCTGTATCTCGGCTTCCAACGCATTGAATAAATACAATTTCTTTTGGTTTTTTATCATCTGAAATGCGATGGACGTGCCCCTCTAAAGGACCGTTTGGGGCAAGCACTCTTTCAAGCTGAGCTTGAGTAATAACATTTTCATATTCTCCATATCCATATTCGCCAAATGGTTCATAAATATCCCATCCAGTTGCAATAATTATGGTACCAACTTTTACCTTATAATCTTCTGGAGTTTGACTAAAATCTACAGCATTTAACTCACAAGCATCAACGCAGTTAAAACATTCGACACAAACATTCCGATCAACGTTATATCTAAAAGGAACGGCCTGACCAAATGATATATCAATTGCTTTACGAGCACCCAAAAATTCATCAAAAAAATTCGCGGTATATGTTGGACAAACTTCGGTACATGCTCCACATCCATTACAATCCTCTGTTGTGTACCATGGTTTTTTCTCAATCGTTATCTCGTAGTTACCAACATAACCTTCTACCTTCGTGACTTCTGCATTACAAATAATTTCAATGTTTTCATTCCTGTTAACTTCAAGCATCTTTGGACCACAAATTCATATGGCACAATCGTCTGTTGGAAATGTTCGATCAAGTTGAGCCATTCTGCCTCCAATAGTTGTATTTTTTTCTACAAGATATACCTTAATTCCTTGATTTGCCAGATCAAGTGCCGCATTCATGCCAGCAATTCCGCCACCAATTACTAAAGTGGCTTTTTCGACTGGGACAGTTCTAACAGGAACAACCTCTAATAATTTTGCCCTTTCAATACCACTCTGTAATAAGATTTTTGCTTTATTTGTCGCTTCTTCGGTGTCTTCTGTACACCAACTACAATGTTCCCTGACATTTACCATTTGGAAGTAATAAGGGCTAAGATCTGTTTTTGCAATTGAGCCACGATAAATTGGTTCATGAGTACGCGGTGTTCAAGCAGTTGCAACTATTCGATCCAAGTTCTTTTCCTTTATATCTTCTATGATTTGATTTTGGCCACTTTCAGTACATAAAAATGGATGAGTCTTAGAAACGATTACATCATCAAGTTCTTTCGCAAATTCTACTAATTTATTGCAGTCAACTTTGCCTTTAATATTAATCCCTCATTGACATGCGTAGTATCCTATTCGTCGTTTTCTCTGTTCTTCTATCCGTTGCTTTTGATTTTTTTCCATAATTTTTTACACATCCACCTCAGATATATTTTACAACTATGATTATACCTTTATTTAAATAATTACTAAAACTTTTACGTAATAATTATTTATATTTTTTTATTTATCTTATTAAGTAAAAGTAATTAATTTTTGATATGATAATTAAAAATTAAATTAAAGTTTTCATCTTATAAATATTTGTGATGGTTTTTTTAAAGCATTAAATTAATATTATGAAACAAGATCAACAGAATTGATAATAAATGAAGAATTTTTTAATGAAATATTATAACTAACAAAGAAAAATTATGGTAGATCAGAAATTTCACCCTGAAGAAATATTTCAAAAACGCGAACAACTTGGATTAAATAATTCAATTCGAATGTTATCTGAAATAATCGATACGGGGAAAACCACTAAAATTCGAAAAGAAGCAATTAATTATTTGGGAAAATTAAGTAAGGATTCAAGTCATTTGAAGAATGAATGCTACGAAATTTTAGAAAATATTTTGATTTCTGACGATAATAATGAGATAAAATGTGAAGCAGCAAAATCTCTCGGAGAAACGCAGTCTGAAAAAGCATTAAAGCCATTAAAATGGGCTCTTGAACAAGAGGCAACCACTAATGCCCTTAAAGAAGCATCTTTAAGGGCAATTGCTAATATTCGATTTGATGAACCAGAAATTAAATTGTTTATCGAAGAATTAGATAATGGAACTCAATCTATTAGAGAATTCATTAAAAATCAATTAATAATGCTTAATCCGGAGGATAGCATCAAAATCTTACTAACTTCTTTAACGAATAAAACTTTTTCCCAAGAGCATAAAGCTGAAATTATTAATTTAATTGGTCTTGAATTGGCAAGTATTAACATTACATTTGAAAACTCGAGCTACTTGAAGATAAAATATCCTGAACTATTTGCCTATTTACTCCAATATAAAAATATTTTATTGGAAAATATTACTACTATTTCAATACAAGAAAATTCGGAACTTTTGAAAAATGCTTTAGCAATATTTAAGACATTAGGCGATGAGTTGAATAAAGATCTTATCAAATTATTATTAAAAGATGACTTCATTATTAAAAAAAATGCAATTAAACTCGTCGGAAAATTAAAACTGAAAGATGCTGTAGATTTTCTTATTGTAAATTTAGATAATATATATAGTGAAGTTAGTATCGCCTCGATTGAAGCTTTAGGGGAAATAGGAGATCTATCCGCAGTTCCTGAACTTTTAAATGTCTTAAATATCGAAGATATTTCCTATGAATATCTTGATTTAGATATGAAATTCTATATTCTTGATTCTGTAAAAAGGATTTATTTAAATAATAAAGATGCCTCTTACAACGAACTATTTTCATATTTAGAGGGGGAAAATGATACAATAAAAGAAAGTATTGCTTTTATTTTCGGTGAAATTGCCAAGGACGAATTTGTTAAACCTTTAGTTAATCTATTAGATATTAAGAATGTAGATGTTAAAAAAAATTCCGTTATTGCTATGGGAAAAATTGGGAATATAGATGCTTTAGAACCCCTAATTAAAATTTTGGAGGACAAATACTCATATTGGATTATAAAGAAAGTTGCTGTCGATGCTATTTATCATATTTTTCAAAAAAATTCGTATTTACTTACAGAGAAAAGGGAAGAATCAAGGAGAAGATTAACAATGTCCACCGCAAAATTGATAGATTATTTAGGCAGGAAAGAAAAGGAAAACTTTAAGGTTAAATTGAGCCTTATTCGATTTTTAGAAGAATATGGTGGCGAACCAGCCTTAAATGCTTTATTAAAAAGAGTAAATGATTTCCATCGAGTCGTTCGAATTTACGCTTCAAATGCGATAAAAAAAATTGAAGAGAAACTGGAGTTAGAGAATTCTCAACAAAATTAGTTTTTATTATAAATAATTGTTTTGTATATAAATCCCATTAAAACAAATTTGCTTTAATGAAACGGACTTGGCATCAGAAAAAAATAATAAGCATCGGACTCCTTTATATAAGATGCATTTAAAATACGGAGCAAGAATCATCGATTTCGCCGGATGGTTGATGCCTGTACAATATGAAAGTATAATAAAGGAGCATGAAATGGTTAGGAAAAAAGCAGGCTTATTTGATATTTCTCATATGGGTGAATTTCTCCTCAATGGTAAAGGCGCTTTCGATTTCCTTCAATCTATAATGACAAATGATTTAAGGCTTCTAGAAGTAGGGAAAAGTCAATATTCTGTTATGTGTTATGATGATGGAACTGTTGTTGACGATACTATATATTACATGGAAAGTAATAAAAGATTTCGAATGATAGTTAATGCAAGTAATAAAATTAAGGATTTCCAGTGGATTTCTGACCATATAAATGATTATGATTTATCAATTTCAGATATTTCTAAAGAGAGATGTCGTTTAGCATTTCAAGGTCCAAAAAGCATTGAACTACTCAATTCCTTAATTGATAGAAATTTAACTGCTCTTAAAAGATTTTATTTCATGGAGTGTAATTTGGATAAAATACCAATCTTCATTGCTCGAACAGGTTATACAGGGGAAGATGGGGTAGAATTATCTTCTGACGCTCGCCAAGCAGAAAAAATATGGGAAACTATTCTTCAAACTGGAGCACAACCCGTTGGATTAGGTGCTCGCGATACATTACGTTTAGAAGCGTGTTATTCCTTATATGGACATGAAATTAGTGAAACTATTACACCAATTGAAGCGAGTATTGGGTGGGTGGTTAAAGAAAAGAATGGAATTGATTTTTCAGGAAAAAAAGCTCTTTTAAATCAAAAAAAAAAAGGACCATCCCGTATTCTCGTAGGATTAAATCTTTTAGACCGAGGGATAATAAGAGAAAATTGCAAGCTATTCAAGGAAAATGAAAAAATAGGTTATGTTACTTCTGGTGGGTATTCACCTACATTAAAAAAAACCATTGGTTTAGCGTTAGTCAGGAAAGATTTAAGCTCCATCGGAACCGAATTAGAAATTGAAATTCGAGAAAAATTATTGAGATGTAATGTAGTACCTACACCTTTTTATCGAAATGTTTAAAAAAAATAATTAAAATAATTGAATGATTCAAATGGAATTTAATGTTCCTTCAGAGTTGAAATATACAAAATCCCATGAATGGGTAAGGGTAGAAAACAATTTAGCCGTAATGGGTGTTACTGATTATGCTCAACATCAACTTAGTGATGTGGTATATGTAGAATTACCTCGAATTGGAGATATTTTTGAAAAAGGGAGAATGATTGGAGAAATTGAATCTGTAAAGGCTGTAAACGAGTTTTATATGCCTTTATCAGGTGAAATCGTTGAAATAAATGGCCAAATTCGTGATAAGCCCGAATTAATTAATTCCTCCCCCTATGAAGAGGGCTGGTTTTTAAAAATTAAATTCAATAAGCCAACTGAATTAGATACATTGCTTACAGCAATTCAATATAAAGAATTGATTCAAGAGGAGGAAAATCAGTGATGATTTCTCTATTTAATTTCAATTTAATATAATTTAGCGGGGTATGGAATTTGGATTTTATTCCACATGACAATGAAACAATTAAAGATATGTTAAAAGTTATAGGAGTGAATTCTATTGAAGATCTTTTTAAGGATATTCCGAATGAATTAAAAATAAATAGACTTTCTCTTCCAGAGGGCTTATCTGAGCCAGATCTTTTGAGAAGATTAAAACAATTGGCAAAAAAAAACAAGATTTATGCAAGTTCTTTTTTGGGAGCTGGTTGTTATTATCACTATATTCCTTCCTTAATTGAGTTTGTGATTAGTCGATCGGAGTTTTATAGTTCTTATACTCCATACCAATCAGAGGCTAGTCAAGGCTATTTACAAGCAATTTTTGAGTATCAATCAGCGATTTCTAGGTTAACAAGAATGGACGTCGCTAACGCAAGCATGTATGATGGTTCTACGGCGCTCGCAGAAGCAGCCATTATTTCGACTATCATTACCCAAAAAAATAAAATTCTATTATTAGAGGGTATTCATCCAGAATATTTAGAGGTAGTCAAAACCTATTGTTGGGGTTATCATATCGAATATGAAATTGTCTCGGAGAAATTGCTATTTTCAAAATTAAATGAGGATATTGCAGCAGTTCTTTTTCAAAGTCCTAATTTTTTTGGAGATATAGAAAATGTTCCATCTTTAGTAGAAAAAATTAGATCGATTGTCCATCAATGTTTAATAATTCAGGTAATGACGGATTTGACATGCTTAGGGATACTAAAACCTCCTGGAGAATTAGATATAGATATATTTGTTGCAGAGGGCCAATCACTGGGAATTGCTCCGTCCTTTGGAGGACCTGGATTAGGAATCTTTACCGCTAAAGATCTCTTCTTACGCAAAGTTCCAGGCAGATTGATTGGTAAAACTAAAGAAATCAATGGTGAAAAAGAGGGTTTTATATTAACATTACAAGCACGCGAACAACACATTCGTCGAGAAAAGGCAATCTCAAATATTTGCACAAATCAATCCTTATGTTCATTGGCAGCATTAATATATCTGATTTCTCTTGGGAAAACAGGCCTGAGGGAAATTGCGGAGCAGAATTTTCAAAAGGCAAATTATGTTAAACACAAATTAGGAAATTTAGAAGGCTTTGAAATTTTAAATCAGAAACCTACATATAATGAATTTTTAGTTAAATGTCCAAATATAGATGAATTTAGAACTTTATGTAAAGAAGCAAATTTACTACCACCTCTAAAATTATCTAAATACTTTGCTGATATGAAAGATGTAGCTTTAGTTTGTGTAACTGAAATGAATAAAAAATCTGATATTGAAGCTTTCCTTAATGCTGCCTCAATATCTATTCATAAAACAAAATCGAGGAGTTAAGAATGCATTCAAATTTAAAACTAATCTTTGAAAAGAGTTATAACTATCCATATAATAATTTTATTCCCAAAATGGACGTTGAAAGGGTGAATATTGATGAATTATTACCTAAATCATTACAGCGAGAGGAATTGCCAATACCTAACATACCGGAAATTGAAATCGTACGTCATTATTTAAATTTGAGCCAGAAAACTTATGGTATCGACACGGGGATATATCCTTTAGGATCATGTACCATGAAATATAATCCTAAAATCAATGAGGTTATAGCTCGGCTTGCGAATTTTTCTAAATTGCATCCGCTACAAGAAGAAAATCAGGGTGCACTTGAGTTAATGAATGAATTATCTAAATTATTATGTGAAATAACGGGAATGGATGGATTTACATTTCAGCCAGCTGCAGGTGCTCATGGTGAATTAACGGGATTGTTAATCATAAAAAAATATTTTGAAACCAAAAATCACAAAAAAATTTCGATTATTGTTCCCGAATCAGCTCATGGAACAAATCCCGCATCAACAAAGATGGCAGGCTTTTCAATTATTAAAATAAGGTCTAATAACGACGGAGAGATTCCATTAGATCTTCTTAAATATGCAATGGAAGGAGATAATGTTGCTGGAATCATGTTAACTAATCCTAATACATTAGGTTTATTTGAAAGGAATATTAAAGATATTACTAAAATTGTTCATGATTATGGGGGATTATGTTATTATGATGGTGCTAATTTAAATCCAATATTAGGAATTTCTCGACCAAGAGATATGGGATTCGATATTATTCACTTGAATTTACATAAAACCTTTTCGACTCCTCATGGAGGAGGTGGCCCTGGTTCTGGACCAGTGGGAGTTAAAGAATATCTGATTCCATTTCTCCCAAAGCCCTGTATTATTTCACATAAAGATGGTTTTCAATATAGAGAAAGCTCTGAAAGTAGTATTGGAAGAATGAGAAGTTTTTGGGGCAATTTTGGTGTTATCATAAGAGCATATGCATATTTACTTGCATTAGGAGGTCAAGGTTTAAGACGTGTAGGAGAGATGTCCGTTTTAAATGCAAATTATTTACAAGTTCAATTAAAAAAAAAATACCACTTACCCTATAAACGATTATGCCAACATGAATTTGTTCTTTCTGATAAAAATTTACCTAATGACATAACTACCGAAGATATAGCTAAAAGAATTCTTGATTATGGGATTTATGCTCCAACAATTTATTTCCCCTTAATTGTTAGCGGAGCAATGATGATTGAACCAACTGAAACAGAGTCTAAAGCATCTCTAGATAATTTTGTTAATGTTATGTTAAATGTCTATGAAGAAGCAAAGGTTAATCCTGAACTACTTAAAAATTCCCCTCATACTACTCCAGTTAAGCGTTTAGATGCAGTCCAAGCTGCAAGAAAACCAATTTTACATGATTGATTATCATTGTCAATTTACACTTGGATCTAGGACCATAAAATCTCAAATTATTTTTAAAAATAAGTTAAATTTTTAGTGTACTTCTTAACGTAATTAATAAGTTTTTTTTGTTATATTTAATTTTCAATAAATAATATTACAATTAGAATAATTAAACATAGACTTGATTTTAAGTATTAAATATGACAGAAGAAGAAGTTAAACACGAACAAGCTGACTCTAAGTATAAATATTCGTTTGACTTTATCCAGAAGAAGCTTGAAGGTAAGAAGGATTCTTTTGGAATGTTGATGAAAGAAATCGTAAGATCAGGAATTTGCACTCAATGTGGAACTTGTGCTGCTGTATGTCCTGTCTTAGAGTGGGATCATCTCACTGGACAACCTAAGTTAATAGGAAAATGTACTGGCTGTGGAATATGTTACAATCAATGCCCCCGTACAATTACAGATCCAGTCCAACTTATAGGTGAGTTTAAAAGCGGATATGTAGCCAATACAAACATCCCTGAAGTAATTGGAGGCCAAGATGGAGGTACAGTTACTAGCCTCTTATGTTATTTGTTTGATGAACATCTAATCGATGCTGCGATTGTTACCATGAAAGATCCAGATAAACCTTGGTATCCTATTGCCCAAATAATTACTAGTAAGGATGATGCGATTAAATCCTCTGGTTCAATATATGCACACAGTCAAACTGTAGATTCTTTAATGGATGCCATACGCGCGGATTATAGATCAATTGCTTTCGTAGGGACTCCCTGCAACATCGATGCAGTATATAAAATGTATAATTCTCCCTCAGGTATGCTTAAATACTTTATGAGGGCTCATATTTTAACAATAGGGCTGTTTTGTATGGATAGTTTTTCTCCTGAAACTTTATACCCTATGTTTCAGAACGATGGCATAGATTTAGCTAAAGTTGTAAAAATGGATATTAATAAAGGTAAATTTAATTTATATTACGAGAACCAAGAAGAACCTATAAAATCATATACTATAAATACCCTTCATAAATATAAAAGCTCTTCATGTAGTTTTTGTACAGATTTAACTGCTGAAAATGCGGATATTTCTGTCGGATCAGTTGGTTCGGGAGCAAATAAGAATACGGTATTTGCAAGAACTTCAATCGGAGCTGAAATTATTGAAGATGCTGCTAAAAAAGGATATTTAACAATCGAACCATATAATGCCATAAATTTAAACGCAGTATTGTTTTTAGGAAAATTAAAGAAAGTAAGCCAATATACTATCCAAAAAAGAAAAGTCTTTATTGTGAAAGATATGATAGATGAAGAGGAATCTAGAATTGAAACCAAAGAGATAAGTGAGCAAGCTAAGTCGGTATTTGGTACGAGACGCGCTATATCTGTAACTAAATTATTAGATGAAAAGAAAAAAAAACTTAACTTGACTATAACAAATACAGCAGGATTCACTTTAGAAAAAATTCAAATTCGAATTGCTACGATAGATGAAGTTTTTGAGAGTAAACCTTGGATAACCACCATTAAAGAAATATTTCCTTATGAATCAATTGATGTAGATTATCCAGTTGATTCTTTAGAGGGTGCTGTTCTTCTTGAAGCTACATCTGAATTATATGGTAAAATATTTTCAAGAACTATAAAATTTGAGGCAAAAAAAGAATAAAATAAAAAATTAGCAAGAAAAAGTTAAAACGAATGATACCAATCAAAAGTTAAATGAAGTGATTAATTAATAATATACATAATTTAAGAGGCTTGCAAAAATGAAAATTAGCTTAGTAGGATTAGGGGGATGCGGAAAGACCTCCTTATATAGTGTAGCATTTGCAGAAAAATCACCTCAAGATACAAAAGCGTTAAGCCCCACGATATTATATGAAACTAGAAGACACCCGTTCCTTGGACTACAAGTAGGGATCTTTGATTTTGGTGGCCAGGAGCAATATAGAAAAGAATACATGGAAAAACCAGATATATTTAGGGGAACGGATATTCTAATACCGATCGTTGATCTTCATGATCCGAAAAATTTTGAACAGGCAAAAGAATATTTCAAGGGCCTACTTGATATTTACCGAAAGAATAATGAGAAGCCAAAAGTATTTCTATTCCTCCATAAATACGATTCTGAACAATATGAGAAAGAGTTATTGGATACCAATGTAAAAAAGGCAAAAGAAATTTTTATAGATATATTTAAGGACTACGAATTTGAATATATGCTTACGAGTATATATGACCAGGATAAATTGGCAAAAACTTTTCGAGATATATTGATTGCATCATATGCTGATTTAAAATCGCATGTAGAAAAAGCAGAAGAGCGCCTTGAAGAAATTAAAGCGAAAATAATCATTTCTGATATATCTGGAAATGTAATTGTCCATAATGTTCAAGGAGTTAGCAGTGGATTAACATTGAGGGGCGATTTAAGAGATTTCATAAATGCATGCAACACAGTTCGGGAAAACATATTTATGAATGATTCAGCAGCATTTAAAGGGCAAAGTGATGATGGAAAAGAAATTGAGCTGCACATTTTTAAGTATATTTTATCAGTACTCATAATGAAATCTGAAGAACTTGATATGGAATCACAAGATAAGCTCAATACTTTGTTAAAAGATATGAAATTATTCGCTGATTTAGTTATATCAGCTCATGTTGATTAAAAAAACGGAAACTTCTAAATTTTTTCTTTCTTTCTTTTTTATTACCAAATCTTAAAGAAATTATAAAAAGAATGTTATATCTCTTTTTTAATTGTTTCTATAGCTTTTAAGCTCCGCCGTGAGTTTTTCTACTTCTGTTCTTAGGATATTAATCTCTTCTAATAATGGTCTCATTATCGCGACTACTTGCTCTTTAGAGAACAAGTCGTCGTATCCTAATTCTTGAATTTCTGAATGCCGTATCTGTAAATTACTATCTATGTAAAGAATAGTTAAAACTTCCTTATGTTGAACTCCATTGATGGAATCATGGAGAAAAACGTAGGGTAAGGGGAATTTCTTACGACCTTCTATAATTTTTTTGTTTAATTTGACCATATGAGTTTTATTACAAATTTTACACCGAAAAGGTCTTTCGATGAAATCTTCTTTATCTTCCATAATGCAAATATAATAAAGGAATATTAATGCTTAAGTTTTGGCGTAAATTTAAAAACTCAAAATCATGTACGTTAAAGTTATGAAATTAAGTCTTACATTTTTGTTTAAGAAGATTTAATATTGCCTATTATAATGCTTACTAGTAAGTTTAATTTTTAAATCCTTAATCTCTCTATTTAACTTCCTGATTTCATCGCGTAAAAGTTCTATTTCACCTATTAATGGTTTAGTTATTGCCTCTACTTGCTCCTTAGAAAAAATAGAGTCGGAACCTAATTCCTGGACTTCTGTATGTCTAATCTGTAGATTGTTATCTAAATAAAGGATTGTCAAGACTTCTTTATGTTCAATTCCTTCGATATGATCGTGGAGGTATATCTGTGGAAATGGAAATTTAGTCCTTCCCTCAAGTAACTTCTTATTTAATTTAACTTTGTGACTACGACCGCACACACGGCAATCAAAGTATCTTTCAATAGATTCATCATTCTCTATCATATTTTAATGATATTCAATTAACTTTATTTATTTTTTGTCTTTTTATATGACTATTAAAATATTTTGAGAGTAATTTTAAAATGGTTTCGAGATGTGAATGGGGTAATTATAACAAAATTATGAAAGAATACCATGATAAAGAATGGGGTGTTCCCAACCATGATGATGATTCTCTTTTTGAGTTCTTAATATTAGAGGGAGTTCAGGCGGGATTGAGTTGGAATATAATCTTACAAAAACGTGAAAATTACAGAAAGGCATTTGATAGTTTTAATTATAATAAAATAGCTCAATATAATGAAGAGAAAATTGAAGAATTGATGGGAAATAGCAATATTATAAGAAATTGGTTAAAGATAAATGCCGCGGTTTCCAATGCTAAAGCTTTTTTAGGTGTACAGAAACAGTTTGGTTCCTTTGACAGGTATATCTGGCAATTTGTAAACTATAAACCTATTATACATGATTTTAAAATCCTTTCAGAATTGCCCTCCCAAACTAAGGAATCTGAAAAGATGAGTAAGGATTTGAAGAAAAGAGGATTTAAATTCATAGGACCAACTATTAGTTATGCTTTTATGCAAGCCGTCGGTATGGTAAATGACCATATAATAGATTGCTTTAGATACAATGAGATTAATCGTATAATAGATCAAGAATAAGTTAAAGTATTTTTTCCAAATCAGCCAAAGTTCCTTGGTAATCCGGTTTAGGTATATCAGATCCTAATTTCGTATTAGAACTTTGCACCAAAAACGTTTTCATTCCTAATCGTGCTGCAACCATATCTTTATCCTCATCTCCTACCATCATACATTCTTCCGGAGAGCAACCTATAGTATCAGCAATTAACTCATAATATAAGAGATTTGGTTTATTTGCATACGTATTTTCGAGTGATGTAATCAATTTATAAGGAAAATCATCAATAGGAACTCCTGCCCAATCTAAACGTTGTCTAATTGCAGTTTCAGGAAGTAATGGAGTAGTTGCAATTACCACGTCATACCCTTTTTCAAAAGCGCGTTTCATAACTTTTCGAGCAGCGGGCTTTGGTTTTGTGTATTGACGAAGTTTTGGAAAATCTTGTTCATAAAATTTATCAAACAAAGGATCCATCTCTTCTCGAGCATAGCCTATTAGAGGAAAAAATGCTTCAGCAAAGACTTGGTCATTAGTTTTGGTTCCGTCATTTTTATCCACTTCCTGTGAAGCAATCATAAGTTTTGAAATAAATTTGCTTTGCCTTACAAGATGAGATACATTTGAAGCCAATAATTTTAAATATTCTGGGATGAATAATTTCAAATTAACTTCTATGAGAGTACCATCCAGATCAAAAAGAATTGCTTTTATGTTGTTTCTTAAGCTCATAGTAGTAATTTTTAGCATATTTTATTATATATTATTTTTAAAAATGATTTAAGATATTAAAAGTAAAAGTTTTATTTAAAAAACAATAAATTAGGAGATTTCGGAATAAACTCTTGAAATTTAAGTCGCAATCATAAAAATTAATATAGTACAAAACCTTTATAAATTAATTAAATGAGCATAATAAAATCAATTTGAATCTATTAAATAATGAAGCTTGAATTAACTGATTTAAACAATGGTTCGGTCTATATCGGAGAAAAATTGAATCTAAGGACGAAATTCAATTTTGACGGTGAGACATCGATTTTATGGAGCGGAATAGGATTAATTACTCATCCTCCTTGTTTGAAAGAGCTTCAAATTGCAAAGGCGGAGATATTTTCTAAAGGAAATTTTGAAGCGGGAGAATATATTCGTGAAAGATCAATGCTCATAAAAAATAATGTAATTCCTACTATTAAAAAACGAAATTTAGAGTATACAATTCAAATGATCTTACGACAGGAAAACCCAATAAATCCGGATGATAATATTGTGGTCAAAAAATCTCATGATATAGAAATTAAAGTCAAAGAATCACAGCTTCAAGCTGTAACACAAAACCCTGTTTCTTTTTCGATGTCAGGTTTGAATGTTCTTCTCAAAAAAGATGTTTTTAAACCGGGAGAGACTATTAAATTCAATTACACTTCCGACCATTATAAAGAAATTGAAATAAGATTATTACAGTCTGCCAATATAGTATGTTATTGTGAAGCTTACGGCCAAAATTGTCGTAAGGTGGAGGAATTACCCCCCGCCATCGCAGGAGATGTAAAAACTACTAATACAGAACAAGGCTTTATGTTGTTAAAAGTACCAGAAATTGCAGAACCAACACACAATTACCTTTGGGAACCAACGGATAAAGAATACTGGGGATTTCGATATGGTGATTATACAAAGTGGTCTGTCTTAGTACTTGGAAAGCCATCTACTGGGCGTGATATCATAAAATTTGAAATCCCTATTACCATCACCTCAGGACCTGCCCGAAAGGAACAGGAAGGAATAAATTTATTTTCTTCTGGACAGGCTAGTGCCCCCTCTTTATTTGATGGGATTTCTTCAAAGTTTCAAAAATTTTATAAGGTTATAGAAATAGAGTCGGACTTGGAACAATATACTGTACGAATTAAAAACACATCAAATGAGGATTTAGAAGGAGTTACTGTAAAACTCACAGGTTTACAGGAAGGCCTATTTGAAACAGCTCCTAATCTAACTGGATTTAAAAGTTGGAAAAAAGATGAAGAAAAAGAGATTACCTATAAATCTAAACAAAATATATCTGCGTTAATTTCAATCTTAGAGGATAACAATCAAAAATCTATAAGAATACAATCTCCAGTATCGGCTGATTTTTTCTAATTTATTTGTCTATAGTATTTATTATATTATTAAAATTAAAGTAAATGCTAAATAATGCATAATCTAATAAAATTAATTGAAGAATTGAAGTTATTAGATAAAGATCAAGCAGATATATATAAATTAAAACACCAAAAAGACCATTTTTTTCTTTCGAAAGATGTAAAAATTTATAGAAATTCGTTATACTTAAAAAATAACATATTATTTTTCATTGGAAAAGTAAATAATAAGAAATCTCTATATTTAGTTTCTAAAAAAAGTTTTAGTTCAGAATTTACTGGCGTTGTTCAACTTATTGGCAAAATCTTCATCGAAGAAGTGGAGATAAATTATTATAATTCTCAAATACTTCAAAAACTTTTTCCTTTTACAAAGCCTATATCACTTTGGGATAAAAAAACAACTTTTGGCTTCGGTGATAGGCTTGGTTTAGCTACACCTGGTCATATTCACGCTGCTAGAAAATATGATATCTATCCTGTACTTGCTCAACAATCCATCAGAGAATTAAATTTAACAAAAAGGAGTTATAATCAGGTAATTACAGATGTAGCGTTTTTGGTGTTTCAAGAAGGTTTTGAGAGAGGTTATGGGGCAGATGGAGACCACTTAAAAACTATAGAAGATATTAACGTTGCGTTAAAAGCAGGAATGCCAATGATAACGTTAGATTTAACAAATGTGTTAAATACAGAGGTTTCGGATTGGAGTGATTTTGAAATTAATGAAGAATTTAAAAAATTGGATAATAATCAAAAAAAACGTATAATAAACACATATATTAATCAATCTTTTCATATTGGGAAATATGAAATAGTTTTTACTTCAGTAGAAGCTAAGTTGTGCACTCTATTATATCAAGAAGCTTTAAACTTTGCTAAAAAAGTAGATATGCACTTAAAAAAAGATCGGGGTGATGATTATGACCTTGAAATCAGTATTGATGAAACGACTACACCAACTTTACCTACACACCATTTATTTATCATTAATGAGCTAATTTATAGAGAAATATCTATTAACTCTTTAGCTCCGAGATTTATCGGAGAATTTCAAAAAGCAATTGATTATTTAGGAGATGTTAACGAATTTGAGAATAATTTCAAAATTCATTGTGAAATTGCAAAAAAATATGGAAATTATAAAATTTCCATACATTCTGGAAGTGATAAATTCTCAATTTATCCTATTATTGGGAAATATACAGGTTTACGTTTACATCTCAAAACCGCGGGTACAAGCTGGCTTGAAGCACTTAGATGTATCGCCAAATGTAATCCAAATTTATATCGTAAAATACATAAAAAAGCCTTTCAATATTATGATAACGCGTTAAAATATTATCATATAACGGCAGATATTTCAAAAATAAAAAATATAAATGATGTAGAAGACGAAAATTTAATTGAATATCTAGAAAAAGATGAATCTAGGCAATTACTTCACATTACTTATGGTGGTTTATTAAACGATCCTGAAATCAGAGATGAGTTTTTCAAAACTTTAAATGAATATGAAGATATTCATTATGAATTAGTTAAAAATCATATATCTAAACATATGGAACTATTGGGTATAGATCAAATAACATAAAAAATAGAGGAATTCAAAATGGTTCAAAATTTTATAGCGGAAGATTTTCTTTTGTATTCAAAATCAGCAAAAGAGCTATATCATAATTATGCTAAAAATATGCCTATTATTGATTATCATTCCCATCTTCCCCCTGATCAAATTGCGAATGATTTAAAATTTGAAAATATTACTCAAATTTGGTTGTATGGTGATCATTATAAATGGCGTTTGATGAGGGCTTATGGAATTGATGAGCAATATATTACTGGAAATAAAAGTGATTATGAAAAATTTAAAGCCTGGGCCGAAACAGTTCCTTATACAATTCGCAATCCGATTTATCATTGGACGCATCTTGAGCTTAAAAATTATTTCGGGATCACTGACCGAGTTTTAAATCCAAACACCGCAGATTATATTTATAATAAATGTAATAAATTACTGGAAACTGATGATTTCAGCGTAAAGAATTTATTGAGAAAGTTTAATATTAAAGTAGTATGCACTACAGATGATCCTACTAGTAGCCTTGAATATCATAAGAAGTTAAAGGAAGATAAATTTGAAATAAATGTATTACCTACCTTTCGCCCAGATAAAGGTATGGCGGTTGAATCTGCTAAGAATTTTAATGAATGGGTTGATAATTTAGAAGCTATTACTAATAATTCTATTGATAATTATGATAAATACATTTCGGTTATAAAGGAGAGACATGACAGTTTTCATAAACTCGGTTGTAGAATTTCTGACCATGGGATGGAAACTATTTTTGCTGAAAAGTACTCTGAAAATGAAATAACAAAGATCTTTAATAAAATAAGAAGTGGTTATGAACTTGACCATTTTGAAATTGTGAAGTTCAAATCGGCTATGATGAGTGAATTTGCATCAATGAATTACGAAAAAAATTGGACTCAAATGTTGCATATTGGAGCTATGAGAAATAATAATTCACGATTTTTTCGAATAATTGGACCTGACTCTGGATTCGATTCTATTGGTGAATCAGATATGGCTCGATCACTTTCAAAATTTCTCGATAATCTTGATAAAGATAATAAACTCCCTAAGACTATACTTTTTAATTTAAATCCAAAAGATAATGCAGTAATGGCATCTATGATCGGAAATTTCCAGGATGGCTCTATCCCTGGAAAAATCCAATTCGGTCCCGCATGGTGGTTTTTAGATACTAAATTAGGGATGATAAATCAAATCAATGTACTTTCAGACATGGGAATGTTGAGTAAATTTGTAGGAATGGTGACTGATTCACGATCATTTTTATCATATCCGCGGCATGAATATTTTCGCAGAATATTATGCAATCTTTTAGGAGAAGAAATTGATAAAGGTGAATTACCTAATGATATTGAGTTAATCGGAACTATTGTGCAAGATATTTGTTATAACAACGCAAAAAATTATTTTAATATTGACTTAGTTTGGTATTAATTTATATGGTAAAATTTGAAGCTATAATCCTTTAATCACTTTTATTCTGTCCCAAAAATTCGGTAGAGAACTTATTTCATTATCCTTAAGATAAATTTTTCTAAGTTCTGAAAGTGAAAGCGTAGTTTTTGATAATGGCTTTAATTTATGACCTCCAGATCTTAGGTACATAAGCCTCGGAAGCAATCCTACATTATCAGGATACTTTTTCACAAATTCCATTATTTTAAACCAAGAGGAATGCATGTCCAATTGAAATTCCCCGGAATATTCAATATATAATATTCCTAAATTTAGAATAAGTTCAACTTCATCAGCTATAATATTATATACATCTTCAAGCTTCTTCAGTAAAGTTTTCTTAAAGAGATTAAAATGTGGATCATCAATACCGTTAAATAAGTCAAATAACTGCTTAACCACAATCACAGAATTTTCGTGATTAACCACCCATTTTAACAAAAGATAGTTATCATTCTTAGGAAAATCTTGGACTAATACTCTTATTGCTGCTCTTCTGACAAGTGCGCTTGTATCAGAAAGCACACAATTTTCTATGATTCTAAAAATTTTTTGCATTTTTAACCCTAATTTCGAAAATGCATCAATACACTTTGCTCTAGTCTCATCATCATTACTCCTTTCTAATAAGGATATCAACAGTCCAGTGGCAGCAACTTTAGTTAATTGATTATTTACAACCTTATGACAAACATTTTCAGGAGTTAAAGTTAGACTCAAATAAATCCTTAAAGTTGAATTTGATTTAGGAAAAACAATTAATATAATTGTAAGTAGAACTCCTATTAAAAGTATTTACTTT
Source organism: Promethearchaeota archaeon (assembly GCA_048941265.1). Taxonomy (GTDB): domain Archaea; phylum Asgardarchaeota; class Lokiarchaeia; order Sigyniarchaeales; family SOKP01; genus LW40-45. The sequence continues at coordinate 23,907 of JBHLNT010000003.1, read as the reverse complement.
ATAATATCCAAAAAAACAAGATGAAAATATGAAAACATTCTAAGAAAATCTAGTTTCCATAGTTTAAATCAAAAATCATTTGGCTGCCATATAATTCTTTAAATATTAAGCTTAAAACTTTCTCAAAAGATTCTAAAATTCCTTCTCCATTTAAAGCAATAGTTTTGGTAACTTTTGCGTAAGGACTTAAAATATCAAAGTTTATTTGCTTTAAAAACTGAGCAGTACTAAACTTATCTTGAAGGTCCTGTTTATTTAAAGCGATCACTTTCGGGATTTTAATTAAATTATCGCCAAAATATGAACTTAGCTCCCCCCATGAAATCACATTCCGTTCATAAGCTATTTTTTGAGAATCTGCTACGAAAATGAGCCCATCCACAGCTTTGAGAGTTACAGGTCGAGTTACAATGTAAAAGTCTTGTCCCGTAGTCGAATATATATGAATTTTAAGTTTCCAGTTATCATTCTGAAAATTAATTAAGCCATAGTCGAAAAATAATGTTCTCCCAATTGTGCTCTCCACGCTTTCAACTTCTTTATTTTTACCGAAATGATTGAAAAGATTTTTAAGAGAAGTTGTCTTGCCTGACATTGCTGGTCCAAAGTAAACTATTTTTAACTGGATGATCTTATCTAACGCATCAACAATCAAACTTTAATCAACACGATCATTTTATGTTGATTTAAAAAATAGATATAAAAACCCTAGTATTTTTAACACGATTGATGCTAAAGTAATTAAAAATCCTCAGATTATAGTATATTATTTTACCATTAAAGTCCTAGTAATAATCTATGTTAAAAAGGCCATTATGAGAGAAGAATGAAGTGGTTTTGCAGAATCTAACGAGAGTGAAGATAAGAAGAAAAAAAAATAACAATAAGGAAATAGTAAGGTGGCATGATAAAGATATCAAGGTTGAGACTTTAAAAAAAAAAGCCACAAGTCTCGAATATTAGGAACGCTTTTAATATATCTTACGATTGTGTTTGTACTTATAATTATAATATTGATTATTTTGTGAAAAGACCTCAAAAAAATACTACTAAAATTTTAACTCATTCCCATTAATCTGAATTTGAATCTTATCCCTTAATATAAGAAGTTCAATCTCCCTTCTGAGCATACTTTCATCAATTTGTAGATCATCTTTTATTAAATCATGTAGTTTCTTTAAAGGTATTATAGTTTGTTTCGTAGCTAAAGCATTGATTTGGTTAAGAATTACTTCTTGATTGTATAATGAGCGAGTATTTGAATCAAGCTGATAGAGTTTATGTGTCAAATTGTAATCAAAATCCCCTTTTTTTTCGATTTCTTTCAATTTTTCGAGAATAACTAGGGCTTCTTGATATTTTTCTTTTACCATTAAATCAGATACATTTGCCAATTGTTTAATGAAATCCTGTCGATCCATAAAAAAAACCATTATTGAGATTTATTTAACTATTCTATTTTATTTTATTAATGATTTAAAATAATTATGACCAATGTTATAATTGGTTTTGAATTATAATTCACATTTTATAAAAGAAATTATTTTGAAATATTATTTCAAGGTTATTATAATATTTCAGAAATTAATTCCTCATATGGTTTTTCTTTTCTAATTAAAAAAGAATAATATCAATAAATTTGAACTTAGATTTATAAATTCTAAAGTATAATATTTTCATACCAAATGATAACAAAATATGATCTTAAATTAACGAGAGGTGGAATTAAAAATATACTCTAAAAGACTAATTTATTTTTTGCTAATTTCATTTATATTTGGATCATTGATAAATCTATACATTACAACACTGAATATTAATACTCCAAATGAGGATAATTACACTAATGTTGACGATCTTAAAACTTCAAGTATAGCAAACAATTGGTATAGATTATGGGGGGGTTTAGATTACGAAAGAGCGAATGACATTACTATTGACAAGTTTGGAAATTTATATATAACAGGATATACTTATAGTTTTGGGATCTCTCCATATAGTATGTTTATTATCAAGTATAACGCAAAAGGAATGAAATTATGGAACTATACATGGGGAACTCCATATAAAACTAGAGGGAATGCGATAATTGCCGATAATGAAAGTCATTTTTATGTTACTGGTGTTATAAATAACACCATAACAGGATCAGATAATATGTTTTTAGTAAAATTTGACAGTAATGGCAATGAATTATGGAATTTTACTTGGGGAGGTTCTAATGATGATGAAGGAAATGATATAGTAATTGACGGTGATGGATATATATATGTGTGTGGTATTACTGACACTTTTGGTGGTAATTTTATTGCGAAATTTGATAAGGATAAAACTTCCATTTGGAATGCTACATGGAATTTTCCTGATCAGGAATATGCAGAATGTATAGCAATCGATAAAGATAATAATATATATGTGGCAGGAGTACTTGAAAATTCTACAACTTCTTATCAAGACCTCATGCTCGTTAAATATAGCTCAAGTAATAAACAACTATGGAATTTTACACGCTGGAGAAGCAATGCAGATGAATGGATTGATGGTATAGCAGTTGATCAGGATAGTAATGTGTATATAACTGGTTTTATCGAGGGTCCCTCGGATGATGATTTGGCATTATATAAATATAATCATACCGGTAAAGAATTGTGGCAATATAGTTGGGACGGTGGAGATTGGGATGATGTAGGAAGGGATATTACATTAGATAAAAAAGGAAATTTATACATAGCGGGGACTTCTTATTCTTATGCAAAAGAAGATGAAGTGTTATTATTAAAATATGATTGCAATGGTAGAATAAAAGACCAATTGATTTGGGGGGGAAGTGATGATGATAGAGCTGAAGGTATTGTCATTAATAATGTAAGTGATATATTTATAGCAGGCTACACAAGAAATTTTGGTTCGGGGTTTTATGGTCAAACGTTGTTCGCAAAATTTTCAGGAGTTTTAGGTTCTAGTAAATCCGATAATAATGAGAGCGGTAATGATGAGGGAAATATCATATATGGGTATGATGTTTTCTTAATCTTAGGTTCAATATTAGGTCTTGCCATCGTTCTAATTAAATATCGATCAAAAAATAAAATTTAATTTTCAGAAACTAATTCATTTTTTTTTAATCTTATTAGTTTTTAAATGCGTAAAGTAGGATTATTTAGTTCCATTTTATTTTATTAATGATCCAAGAAATTTATAATCCGA
>JBHLNT010000003.1:0-20690 GCA_048941265.1 Promethearchaeota archaeon | reverse complement strand
TATAAAAGAAACTATTTTAATACATATTACCATTTAATTTAATAAGAACCTTAAAAAAAATAAAATTGAGAAAAAAATGGCTGTTGATAAAGCGCGCGTTAAAGATGTTATAGATAAAATTCGACCTCAGCTTCAAATGGACGGTGGAGATCTTGCATTAATTGATATAACTGATGATGGTATTGTAAAAGTGCAATTGCAAGGTCACTGTATTGGTTGCGCTCATGCCCAGCAGACTTTAAAATTAGGCGTAGAACGTGCAATCAAGCAGTTCGTTCCAGAGGTTAAAGAAGTAATCGCGATTTAATTCATATTTTTTTTTATTTTTTTTTATAAAAATGAAAGCTAATTTTGAGCGAATTTTAATTATATTTATTAAATTTCGTTTCTTCTAATTCAAAAAATTAATTATCTTTACTTAATTAAATATTTTATAAAAAAAATTTTAATTTTTGAATAAATCATGAATGAGACCGAGAAAGATAATAGCTCAGAGCCTAGTCCATCAGAAGAACAAGGACAAAAACAAGAGCAATCACAGCGTCGAAGGTCTGCAAGACCGGCTCGCAGATCTCAAATGGATGTACTTCGGGAAGCTTTAGGGCTCAAACCACAGGATATTCAAGAAATAGAGAAAAAACTATTTATAGCCAAATTTCTCGACTATTTTAAGGAAGACCATTTCGATTTCATATATAAAGACCGCTCCATAGATTTTTATAAGCGTGAGATCTACGACTTTTTTGCTTCGGTAGAGAATGAAGAGGATAAATTACTTAAAAAAAAATTTGAAAATAAACAAATCATGGATATCATCATAAAATTAAAAAAAAAAGCGGAAGAAATCGCATTAGCCAGGGGGAACATAAAACAGTCTATAGATAAGCGTATAAGGAACTTTAGAATAATATTTACCACACCGATGATTGGTATATTGATGGTTTTTATGTTAGTTATAATGTTTTTTTCAAATGCGATACCTATTTGGTATGTACTTCCCTTAGTGTGTGTATTCTGTTTAGCTCCCCAATTAATACAAACCGAAATACTAAGAAAATGGAATAATTTTAAAGAAGAACATAGAAATGAGTTTTTTACAGAGAATCGCGATGATATCATGGTTTTAAAAGATTTTGCTAATGAAATATTAGAAAATATCCGATTAAAGCTTTTAGATATGAAAGTGCCACTTCAAATCATAAAATTCATACTTCACAGTAGGGATTATGAAAATATGACTTTATTAAGTCAAGGGACATCTCGAGGAACCAATCAATATGTTTTTAGCTTTGAGTATCCCCCAGGTATGGAACCATTTCCGATACCTGAAGAACTTTTACCACCTCAACCGCCTAAAAAAGTGCCAGAAACAAATTTTATTGTATTAAGCGAGCTAAAAATAGAGAATGGAAAAATTAAAGGGTATGTACCAGTGCTAAAGTCTATGCTTTCAGACAAAATTAATTCAGTCTTAAATGAATGCGAATTTATTACTGCTTCTGAAAATTTCAAGACATTGGTTCCCAATTATTCCGAAACTATGGCAATTTATTGTTTATGTGGGGATATAGCTGAGATTACTAGTATTCGAATATGCAATTGGAAAAATCGATTTAAGTTCTACTTATTTGAGAGTAAAGAATGTCAATGTGGCGAAATTATTTATGCCCTTTCGAAAATAGATGAAAAAGACAAGGTCCCAACAGAGTTAGAAGATATTTTTTCAAGTTAAATTTTTTTATTTCTTTTTTATTTTTGAGTAGTAATCGTATAATAATTTATAACCTCTCACTGCGCGTTCTACTTCATTTTCGAACACGGGAATTTTTAATTCAGAAGCAGATTTTAATACTCGTTTTGTACCTTCTCTCTCAGCTTGAATCAATATGGTGATAATTGGTTTTTGAGGGTAATTATCTTTGATACCCTCGAAAATATTAAAGTCAAATTCAATTTCTATAAAAAATTCTAATGCTAGAATTAATCCATCTACACTCTTGTCGTTTAATAAGGTATTTGCTGAAGTATTGTAAATCCCGCATATTTTTATTCCAATAAACTTCTCAGGAGGCCAATAATCTACGGGATTTCCATATTCGCAAGTTGAGCCTCCTATTTTATTTAAAATTATATCTTGTGATTGTTTATTTGGTTTAGCCAGTGATAGATGTTGTTTTCGCATTTCATTCACAATTAAATGAATTGCTCCAGAGGAGGGACCGATTATTCCTAAATTAGGTCCTTTGGGTTCTGGACACCATAAAAAGATTTTAGCGATCTCAAAGAGTTCAATATAATTTAAAAGAGCGATACCGCCTGCGTTTTTTAATTTTTTTTCCATTATTTCATCTTTTCCTGCATAGAAGAAAAGTACTGGTTTATAAGGGGCGACATTTTCAACCGCCTCTATGAGTTCATCTGTAATTTCTCGTAAAAATAATGAAATTACTTTCGTTTTATCGTCATTCAGAAAGAATTCAAGAATATCAGCCTCATTTATATGAAATGATTTCCCCAAATGAACCACCCTCGAAATAGGTAATTTTTGGGAAGGTGTCCACCATCCTAACGCACCTGCAAGCCCCCCTGATTGGGCAATAAAGCCAATCCCCTCTTTAATATTTTTATTTTCCCGCATAATATGTTGTCTGACAGGGATTATTGAGGTTGTGAAGTTATCGATAAAATTTATAATTCCAATCATGGAAGGTCCTAAGTAGGTAATCCCATATTCATCACATATTTGATTTAATTGCAAAGTAAAATCTGTATCATTAATACCCGCTTTCAATTCAGTTTGAATGGCAATATATTTTACTCCAAATTTACCTAATTCTTCAACTATCTCTAATATACTTGTACCTAAAACTATTACTGCCAATTCTGGAATCTGAGGTAACTCATCCAAAGAATGATAAGATCTAACTCCTAAGATCTCGTTTGCATTTGGATTTACAATATATAATTGGCCTTTATAAAATATTTCTAATAAATTTTTTAAAATCGTATAACTGAAGGTATATGCCTGTCGCGATACTCCGACTATTACAATGCTTTTCGGGTTAAAGAAAGGTTTAAGATCTTTCAAGGTCAATGTTTCTTAATTTTGAATGAATTACACAAAACACAACTTTAAGATTATTAAGTGAATAATGATATTTTAAATAATTTTATTTTATCTTATATTTAATTATCTTAATGAATATAATCCTTATAGAAAATGAATATTAAATCTACAAAAATCCAATTTAAAATTTGTTAGATAGAAATAAATCGCAATAATAACACTTTTAAACCATATTCGAAGATTCTTCAAGAGATAATTCATATAGGGGAATTTCTTTACGTTTTTTGTCATCATATAAAGGTAGACCTGAGCGTTTAAGAAATTCTGGAGCTTGGTATTTTAATACAACTATTTGACATGAACAAGGGATCTTCATAGAAGCCACTCTCAATCTATCTCTTATAAGAGGTAAATTCCTTAAGCTGGTTCCCACTTCTGTAACAACTTGTCCCGCTTTTACACGAGCACAAACTCCCGTGGATCGACCGAATGAATTTCTCATACCACTCTGCACACGATCAGCTCCCGCAAAAGCTAACATGCGATTCTCACGATATTTTTGAAATGGTTTTGGTCGTACACGTAATCGAAAATTATTCCTTCCGATATGTTTCTGAAGAGCACTATTAATTGTAATACGTATTGCTTCTAATGCGTTGGAAGATATTTGTACTTGCTTTTCAACTACAAGTCCGACTACTAAATCCCAATTCTCCCAAGCAATGTCTTTATTCCCTCCCCAGTATCTCACAATTTTGGACTGTGAACCACCACGACCGAATTCGCGACGACGATTACTACTTCTTTTATATTGAAAAGGTCTTCTACTCCATTTCGAATAACAGTGCCAAGGTCTCCTATGAGCCATATCTTTTCACTTTTATTTAAAAATTATATCTTACATCAATAAATTCTTATGATATATAAAATAAAATAAGAAATAAATTTTATTAATTTTTAAAATATGAAAGATGTCTCTTTTTGAGAATTTAATACTTCATTAAGGTTTATTAAGCTTTCAATGAAGCTACTACCATGTCAGAAAGGCGTTGAAGGCGCATTAAATTATGCCCTTCCTCTAAGAGCCCCGCTGAGAGGAATACAAATGTAAGATCTCGTACAGGATCAATCCAGAACATAGTCGATCCTGCCCCAAGTCCTGCATAAGTTTCTGGAGAAGTGGTTTGTCCTAAAAAAGTGGGAAATATACCCTCACCTCGTATAAAAAAGCTGAGACCGAGATTAGCGGGGAACTCAGGCCATCCGTACATTTCCCGACAATAATCAAATAGATGGTTGATAAGATCTCCTGTATGAATAGTAGTGGCTAATTTAATTGTATTAGGAGAAAGAATCTGGATGCCATTTAAGGTTCCACCCCGTCTATACATTTCTGAGAAGCGAAATACATCTAAAACTGTAGAGACCGCTCCACCTGCGGGTAATTCAGTATCTTCTTTTGCGAGGGCGTTCATCGACTCTAAGAGAATAGGATCAAATAGCCCTGGAGTTTGATCACGCACTTTTACTGGAACAATGCGACTTTTAAACTCATCTGGTAAACCAAGAGCGGTTTCTTTCATTCCTAAAGGTATAAAAAGATCATCTTTGAGTATTTGTCGAAATGGTCGATTATTCTCATCTAATCGCTGGACAATGCCCCCTAACAAGGAAAACGCAGGGATTGCATTATATGAAACCATTTTACCAGGCAGAGTTAAGAGGCGTTCATTACTCACTGCAGCTACAACGGCCTCAATATCAGCCAATTTTCGAACAGAAAGCCCGAATGGTATCTCAGTGTTAAGACCACTAGTATGTGTGAGTAAATTACCTATGGTAACTCTCTGCTTTCCCTTGATGCTAAATTCAGGAATTATCTCACATACTGGAGTTGTAAGCATAAACTTTCCTTGTTCGATATCCATTAGAACTCTGGTGGTGGTTAACTGCTTAGTGATAGACATGATAAAGAAAATATCATCAATATGTGCTTTTCGATCATTTTTCATATCTGTTTTTCCCACGGCTTCGTGCATTGCGATTTTCCCATGCCTAGCAACAATAAATACAGCCCCATCATATGTACCGTTCCCTATATCTTTCTCAATAGCATTTTTCAATCGTGAGAGACGATCATGGTTAAGCCCTATTTTCGAGGCTTCTACTATTTCTTCTGAAAATTCTTCATTATTCAGCATGATATTCCACCTATTTTTTTGTATTATATTTATATATTTATATTTAAATATATCCTTGGGAGTTTTTTTAGCCAATCACCACTTTATTACCCTTAAGTAAATGAAATAAAGAAATAATATTTTAATTTTAAGAAGAGAAATAAGAAATAATCTTATAGGATTAAACCTAAACACATATAATTTAGAACAAATATTATTTTTTTGAGATCATGATTGATACTGCTACGGCATTTAGGATGAAAACAGAATTACTCTCTAAGGGATTATACTTAGATAAAACTTTGGCGGATCATTATAGCAAGCATGGAATAAGTTATGGTCGAAAGGGTGGTGCTGGACCATTAGGGGGCAGATATTTTATTTTAGAGGATAACAAGACTTTAGTAAATATTGTACTTTGGGATCAACCGCAAAAATCCAATTTAATCTTAAAAGAAAAAGTTGGAAACTTTTTCGAAATCTATGATGTTCAAAATGAGCTTACATTTGGAAAATTGAAGTTGGTTTCTAATCCTAAATACTATAGTCCTGAATATATAACATCAGATGGAATACAAATGAAAAAAATAGCTTTAGTACATGGAATAGACTGCTTAGCTAGTACTATATATCAAAAATGTAAATATTGGGCTTGCGGAGAGGCATGTAAGTTTTGTGGAATTGAACTTAGCTTAAAATATAATTCCACTATAGAAGAAAAAAATTTCAAACAAATGAATGAAGTTATAGCTCAAGCTAAGAAAGAAGGGAGATGCAATCATATGACACTTACAAGTGGAACTGAAGAGAGTGATGATAAGGGTGCTCAACGGTATATTGAACTTCTAGCCGGAATAAAAGAAGCTTATCCAAATCTTCCTTTACATGTTCAAGTAGAACCTCTAGATGATTTATCATTAATTACCAAACTCAAAGAAGCTGGAGCAGATACAATTGGAATACACATTGAAATTTTAGATAAACATATAAGAGATATAATAACACCTGGAAAAGCTCATATCCCCTTCGAGTTATTTGAAACCAATTGGAAGCATGCTCTCGAAATTTTTGGAAAAAATCAAGTGTCGACATTCATATTAACTGGATTTGAAGACCAAACTGAAGACTTTTTTTCCGAACTTGAAAGAATTGTATCATTAGGCATTATACCGTTTATAACACCCGTCCGATCAATTCCCGGAATGAAGGATATGCCCACAACAACATACAATATTTTACTTGATACATACATTAGAGCTGCGAAATTGATGAAAGAATATGGAGTAAATCCATTAGAGAACAAGGCTGGTTGTGTAAGATGTGGTGGATGTTCCGCAATCAAGGAAGCATATATGTCAGTTTAAATTGCATTTAGAGAAACATCTCTTTATGTTCATTCGACTCACGTTCAATTCCAATTAAACTCGCTTTTGAATGACCGGGAAGTAAAAGAAAGTTGTCACTGAGTTCGGTGTTGTTCATAATTTTATTTTTTATGCTTGCATATAAATGATCTTTATTTCCTCCTCTATAATACCAAGCTCCTACTCTTTTAAAGAAGATCAAATCTCCAGTAAATAACACACCATCGATTACTTGATTTTCAAATTCTTTTATAACTTTAGAAAAAAAACTAAGACTACCAGGAGTATGACCGGGAGTTTCTAAAACATGTAAAGTAAGTTCCCCGATTTTAATTTCATCTCCTTCTTTTAACCATCTATCTGCCGGTTTTTGGGTAAAAAATCTTAAATCATACTCTCGTTTGCTAAACATTAAAGGCACTTTATAAATATCAGCAATTTTGACAGCTTTTTGAGAATGATCTTTATGACCATGTGTCAATAATACTGCGATTGGTCTAAGACCAAGGCTTTTAATAACTGTAGCAATTTTTTTAATATCTGCACCGGGATCGATTATGACAACTTCTTTAGTTTTATCTGAACCAAAAATATAACAATTCGTACCATAACTTCCTACAGAAATTGATTTCAGAATCATTCTCTAAATTGGTTAAAGTTTCGTTTTTAATATTTCTTCTTTTATTATGGGTAATCTAACTCAAATTGAAAAATTTTTCGGATATTTCTTCTAACTATTATACAAGTATCTAAAATTTTAAAAAATTTCTTACGTTCTTACTATAATATATTCTAAATTTAATACTGATATAGAACCTTATTGATTTTATCATGTTATTAAAAGGGAAAAATATAGTTATAACTGGCTCTGGGAGGGGTATTGGAAAATCAGTTGCGATCGCATGTGCAAAAGAAGGTGCTAATATTGGATTGACATCAAGAACTCTTGAAGAATTAAATAATACAAAAAAGGAAATTGAAAATTTGAATTTGAATATAAAAATTAGCATAAAACCAGCTGATATTACTAAATACGGAGAAGTAGAACTTATTTTTAAAGAATTTCATGAAGAATTAGGATTATTAGATGGCGTGATTGCGAATGCGGGCTATTCACGAATGAGCAATACCCATGAATTTTATCCCGAAAAATTTTCAGAAATTATAGATGTAAATATACTAGGGGTATTTAATACATTTAAGGCAGCATATCCCTATTTAAAAAAGGATGATAAAGATGTAAAAGCTCGATTTATTATTACTGGTAGCGCTGCCTATACAAATCCTATGCCTAAATTTGCTGCATACACTGCATCTAAATACGCCACCGTGGGGATGCAAAAATCATTAGCTGCTGAATATAAAAAAGAGAACATTACATTCAATCAAATACTTCCAACAATGGTCGATACAAGATTATTAAGAGGGAGAAAAGCGGGTGATGGTAACAAGCCCCCAGGAGTAATGGATCCTACAGATTTGACTGATTACTATATCTTTCTTTTGTCAGATAATGCAAATAGAGTAAATGACGAATTAATCTTTACAAGTGACTTTCAAGAGATACAAAAGCTTATTGAAGAAGCTCCTGCTGAGAAAAAAGAAAATATTGATATTTTTATGGAATATCTTGAAGCAAAAGCACCTAAAATTTATCCCAATGTCAGAAAGCTCAAGAAATTAATTCAATATCTTATAGATAAAGTTAATTAAATTCTCATTTTTTTTGAAATTTTATATTTTAATGAATTATAATTGAAAATTTGATTGTCTCTCACTAAATCCAATTTGGAACCATTCTAATGTTAAATTAGTTATGAGAAAAATTGGATGTATTCAATTAATATAAAAATATCAAAACTTAAAGAAATAATAATTAAAAATAATAAAAAGAAAAACTTTAATAAATTATGACTAAGCTTATCTATTTTGGCTGTTTATCTGCCACTAGATATAAAGAAACGTGCGATAATGCCGCTAAAATCATAAAATTCTTAGATAGTGAATATCAAGTCATCGATGATTCCCCTTGTTGTGGATCTTTGGCCCATCATATAGCTTCTAACGAAGAGCTTCAAAATCATGTGGAAATTTTAAATAATTGGTTCAAAGATAACAAGGTAACTGATTTAATAACTATTTGTGCTGGTTGTTATAATTACCTTACTCGTTATTATCCTAAATATCTTGGATCTGATTTTAATGTTAAAGTACAACATTTACTACAATTTATCAATCAACCTGAAAACCTAAAAAAATTGAATTTAAAATATAATGGAAAAAAAATTAGTGTATATTATCATGATGCATGTCATCTAAGAAATGCCGAAGTCCCTATAATAGAAGAGGCACGGAGCATTATAGACTCTATTGATGGTCCGATTGATCTTAAGGAGATGGAAAATAATCGAAAAAATTCCCTTTGCTGTGGAGCTGGGGGAGGTGTTTATTCTATTTTTAAAGAGAATAGTGATTATAGCTCTAAAATAATTTTTGAACAGATGAAAATGTCAAAAGCTCTATTAACGGCTTGTCCATTTTGTTATACGGCATTTAAAAGGATTAAGGAAGAGAATAATAAAATTAAAACACCTGTGATAAAATTTGAAGATTTCATTTTAAAATTAATGGAGGGGGCTGATCCTACAAGTGTTTGAAAAAGGAAAAGAACTTTATGATGAACTTAAAGAAAAATTAGAAGAATTAAAAGATAAGGAGACGGATTATGGGAAATTTGGAGAAATTTGGAAAATGGCTTGTGCAATGAAATACAAATCTCACGATTTGAGATTTCTATATGAAGATACAGCTAGGGAATTTGTCGAAAGATATAGAGACCAGATAGTCAAGATGAGGGAGGATTTTGTTGAAAATATGGATAATTACGTAGAACTATGTTTAAAAAGACTGGAAAAGACTAATCATTTTAAGGTTTACTATGCCAAGACTAACGAAGAAGCCCAAAAATTTTTCATGGAGGAATTAGGAGATAATAAGATAATTTATAAATCTAAATCCTTGGAAGCGAAAGATGCCGGGATTTATGATATTTTGAGGAAAAATAACATAGAAATTAAAGAAACCGATCTCGGAGATATTTTTTGTCAATTATTTGACTATGAATATCCGAGTTTTACATTAGGGCCAGGCATTCAGTTTACCGTAGAAGAAATTGTGGCAAAAATAAGGGAAAAACATGGTGTAGAGCTTGAACCAAAACCAGAAGCTATAGTTGATTTTTATAGAAAAACTTTTCGTCCTGAACTACTTAACAAGGTAAAAGTTTCACTTACTTCTGCAAATGCTATATCTGCAGATGATGGATCAATACTTTTGATAGAAAATGAGGGGAATATAAGTTTATTGACACGGGCAACTGAAAAACACATAGTTGTCGCAGGTATCCATAAAATTGTCCCTACAGTATTTGATGCTTTACTTGTCGCTAAAACACAAGAACGAATCATGACATTAGATGGTGCTTATATAAGTTTAATAAGCGCACCCTCAAATACCGCAGACATTCAAGGTATACGTGTTTTTGGGATGTATGGTGCTAAAGAAGTTGTTATAATCCTTGTGGATGACTGGCGAACAAAAGCGGCGAAAGAAAATTTAATATATAAAGATCTTTTAAAATGTATAAGTTGTAAAAGTTGTGATCTTGTGTGTACTGCTTCGAGAGCTTTTGGCAATATTTATGCTTCAAAATATGGATTGGGAGCTGCTTGTATAATTAGAGATTATATTCATAATGGTATAGAGGCAGCTGTAAAAGATGGACTGTTTCTATGTACTGGCTGTGAAAATTGTACTAATTGGTGCCCATCTGGAGTAAATTTGGCAGAAATTATTAGAAATCTAAAAAAAGAAGCAACGGAGGCAGGTTTATGCCCTCCTGATTTAGAAAAATATAAAGATAAAATATTCGAGGATAAAAATCCTTTCAAGTCCCAATAAACAAATCGAATATCACTGGATTCTTTAATCCATTAAGTATTCGTTTCTTATTTTTTCCATTCTTTTTCTATTTACACCTAAATCATTACAACCTACTCGTGAAGTAGATTAAAAGTGGATAATTTTCGCATCATCATCAAAATAAAACTCTACATTATCCACAAATTTAAATATTCATGAATAAAATCAGCATGAATATTGTTGTTCATGCAAGTAATCATTTTAGTGCGTTTCATCGAGATAATTATTTCAACAATTTTTCCTTTCGCTTTTTCCAGTGGACTATCATAAGTTATTGGTTCAATTTTGTGTAATTCATCTAGACTTTGAGTTGATACACAATTCGGAGTTTTTGGACATGGATAAAATTTACCATCTATTAATCCCACTTTTTTAGATGTTTTTGTTACAATCATCACCTTTAACGCAAATTATCTAATTATTTTATAGACTAGTTTCGAGAATAAATAAATATAGTTTCTAAGTCAAGATTATTTAGGTGGAATCTCGTATAACAATATTTTTTTAGAATTGATTGTTTTATTTTTTATTATTTGCTCGAACTTTATGAGTCACCTTAAATTTTGTAGAAAAATGTTAAAACTTAAAAGAGGATTTTAAACTTGATTCAAAATAATCAAAAAATTGGATTAATTCACTATTACTTTGGAGATGGAAAAGGAAAGACGTCTACTCTTATTGGAGGGATTATTAGAGCTCATGGTCATCAGCTAAAGACATTATTAATACAATTTTTAAAATTACATGATGCAACACGTGATCACTCAGGCTATTTTATGGGAGAAATTGATTTTTTAAAAAAAATTATCCCAATAAAGCAATATGGGGCATACAATTTTGTATATTCTGCTGAAACGGCTTCAGATGACGATAAAATGCGGGCTAAAAAAGGATTTGAATATGCTAAGAGAGCAGTTCTATCTAGCAATTATGATTTAGTAGCATTGGACGAGGTTATTGATGCCATAACTTTAAATCTAATTAAGCTTGAGGATTTTTTGGAATTATTGCAAAATAAGCCCAGCCATGTAGAGATTATTTGTACTGGATATAGCTATATAAAAGAAATTAGAGAAATTGCTGATTATGTTATTGAATTTAAATGTAATAAACATCCTTACACTCAAGGAATAGAGGCTCGTCCAGGCATAGAATATTAAAATTTTTATTAGCATTTAAGTGAGTTTTGTATATCGATATTTAAAACCTTAAACATGAAATTTAATAAAAGTTAATAATCTTAATCTCTTATCTAAATTGAATAGAAATTAAGCAGATGAAATATTAAATATAAATCTCATAATTATACACCTTAATAGGCATCTTATTATGACAGAAATAAATGAAATTGAAACTGAAAAGCAAAAGTGGGAAGAAGATATTCTCAAAGATGCTGCAAAAAAAGAAAGGCAGAAGAGTTTTCGAAATTTATCGGATATTGAAATTAAGCGATTATATACACCAAACGATATAAAAGATTTAGATTATGCCAATACTTTAGGTTTTCCAGGTCAATATCCTTTTACACGTGGTGCATATCCAAATATGTATAGAGGCCGTTTATGGACTATGAGACAATTTGCGGGATTTGGAACCGCTGATCAGACTAATCAACGTTATAAATTTTTATTGGATCATGGACAAACGGGTTTAAGTGTGGCATTTAGTCTCCATACCATATATGGGATTGAAGCAGATGATGATAAAGCTTTAGGTGAGGTTGGAAAAGAAGGAGTATCAATTGATACTTTAAAAGACATGGAAGTGTTATTTGATGGGATAGATTTATCAAAAATTTCGACTTCTATGACAATCAATGCCCCCGCTTCGATTCTTCTGGCAATGTATATTGTCGTCGCTGAAAAACAAGGGCATTCTCCAGATCAGCTCAGAGGTACTATACAAAACGATATCCTTAAAGAGTATATTGCCCAAAAATCTTGGGTTTTCCCCCCAGAGCCATCAATGCGGCTAATCATTGATACAATTGAATATTGTGCGAAATATGTACCACAATGGTACACTATATCTATTAGTGGATATCATATTCGAGAAGCGGGTTCTACAGCAGTACAAGAACTCGCTTTCACATTAGCGGATGGTTTTGGTTATGTTGAGGCTGCAATAGAAAGAGGGTTGGATGTAGATGATTTTGCTCCAAGATTATCATTTTTCTTTAACTCACACAATAATTTTTTTGAAGAAATCTGTAAATATCGAGCCGCACGAAGGATTTGGGCGAAAAGAATGAAAAATAAATATGGGGCAAAACAACCTGAATCAATGAGATTAAGATTTCATACCCAGACTGCCGGCGTATCATTAACTGCTCAAGAACCCGAAAATAACATAGTTAGGGTTACTTTACAAGCTTTATCATCAATTTTAGGCGGGACCCAATCTCTACATACAAATTCATTTGACGAGGCACTTTGCCTTCCAACGGAAAAAGCGGTAAGAATCGCCTTAAGAACTCAGCAAATTATAGCCCATGAATCTGGGGTAACAGATACTGTAGATCCTTTAGCAGGCTCTTATTATATTGAGTGGCTCACCAATAAAATGGAAACGGAAGCTGAAAAATATTTCGAAAGGATTGAAGAACTAGGAGGGATTGTTCAAGCTATTAAGGCTAATTTTTTCCAAAAAGAAATTGCGAATGCTTCATATAATTATCAACAAGAGGTTGAAAACCAAGAAAGAATTATTGTAGGTGTTAATCAGTTTAAACTTGCAGAAGAAACCACAACTCAATTATTAAAAATTGATGAAAAAATCGCTGAAGAACAAATAAATAATCTAAATAAAGTAAAACAAGAAAGAGATAATGCGAAACTTAAAGAAAAATTAGAAAAATTAAAGGAGGCAGCAGGGAGTACTGAAAATTTAATGCCTTATATTATCGATGCGGTAAGAGAATATGCCTCAATAGGAGAAATTATGAATGTGTTAAAAGAAGTTTTTGGAGTATATGTAGAAGATTCAATATATTAAAGGAGGATTTGTAATGACTGAGAAAAGAAAAATTAAGGTTTTGGTTTGTAAACCTGGATTAGATGGTCATGATAGGGGGGCAAAAGTCCTCGCACGCGCATTAAGAGATGCGGGCATGGAAGTTATATATACTGGAATCCATCAAACTCCAGATGATATTGTAAATACGGTTATACAAGAAGATCCTGATGCCGTTATGTTGAGCATGTTAAGCGGATCACATAACGCAATTTGTCCCGTTATCATGCAAAAACTGAAAGAACAAAATATCGATGATGTTCTGGTTGCTGTAGGTGGGATTATTCCAGATGAGGACAAACCATTTTTAGAAGAACATGGATTAAAAGGTTTTTATGGTCCGGGAACTGATCTGCAGACAATCGTAGATTTTGTTCAAAACAATCTTAAGAGATAATTCTAATGGAATACTCCAATTTAATCACTAAATTACTCGAAGGGGATACGAGAGCTGCTGCCCGGCTAATTACCATTGTTGAAAACGATATTGACGCAGCAGAAACAATTATTAATTCAATATATAAAAATACGGGAAATGCTTATATTTTAGGCATTACTGGAGCTCCAGGTAGCGGGAAATCGACTTTTATCTCTACTCTAACTAAAATCTTCATTGAGCAAGAGAAAAAAGTAGGTATTATTTGTGTAGATCCTACTTCTCCAATTACAGGGGGAGCGCTTTTAGGAGATAGAATCCGGATGAAACAACACTTTACCCTCAATAAAGTATTTATTAGAAGCATGGCGAATAGGGGTCAGTTAGGAGGGCTCGCAAGAGCAACCGAAGACGTTATAAAAATTTTAGATGCATATGGATGCGATATTATTATAGTGGAAACTGTTGGAGTTGGACAATCAGAAGTAGATATATTTAAGTCAGCCGAAACTGTTATTGTTCTAATAGTCCCGGGTTTAGGCGATGACATTCAAGCTATAAAAGCTGGAATCATGGAAATTACTGATATTTTTGTGGTAAACAAGATGGATTTCCCAGGGGCTGATAGGAAAGTTGCTGAAATCAGTCAAATGCTAGAGTTAAACTCAAACTTTAAATATCAATCTAACCAATATCGAGATGAATATTCCAAATTAGTGGCATGGACTCCAGAGATTTTAAAGGTAAATTCTAAAACCGGAGAAAATTTTAAAGAACTCCTTAAAATTATTAATAAACACAAAAAGTTCTTAGAAGATACAGGCGTAATTTCAAATTATTTAAAAAATAGGATCAAAAGTGAAACCTTACAAATCTTAAAGCATAAATTGCAGAAAAAGGTAGAGGATTTAATTAACTCTAATCAAAAAGATATTAATCAATATATTAATAAGGTTATTGAGAAATCTCTCGATCCATACAGCATGGCAGATTTAATCATAAAAATGCTAGGGATAGAAAGGTAGTAACTTGATTTATTCACTCAATTTTTTATGAATAAGCATACTTATAGTTTTATTTTAGATAAAGATTAATATTATAATAAGGAATGAAATTAGATTTTTTCCTTAAAAAGGACTGGCTCAGAAAATGAGTAAACCTTTAAAACCTCGAGAAATTATAGAAAAAGTAAAAAATGGAATAATAAGTAAAGTAGATGCGGCGGATTTATTAATTTCATTGATTGAGGGTAGCGATAATTCTAATATACGCACTGAAAGCATAATCGGGTTAGATAAAATCTCAATTATATCGAAACAAATTTTTAATATCGTTGAGAATCATTTGATATCCGATAAAAATCCATTTGTTCGAAATGCTGCTGCTCGAGTTATTTCTCATCATTATCTTAAGGATGGCTTAAATTCATTAAAATGGGCAATAACACATGACAATTCACCTTTAGTTTTGAAGACTATCTTTGAATTCTTAAATAATTTTAAAGAGCAACCTTTAGAATTTTTAAATATGGAACTTAATAGATGGATGGAGAGATTCGCATTAGAAATTGGAGTTACACGGGAAGAAGCTAAATTTTTCTTAGATCTAGAGGCTTTATTCGCAAATGGAAATGAAAATTACGAAATTGACACCAGCATATATAAATACTTCAAGATTTTAATTGATTTTAAAAGTGGCGAACCTTGGCTAGTTTTAAAAGAGGAACATGTTGAAATTTTAAATTTTAACTATTATAATTGGAAATTCTTGAAAGAAAATAAAGATAACATAGAGGCTATTATGAAATTAAGCAGTCCCGATTTATTCTTAAGGTCAATTCAGAAATTAAATCTTAATTATAATAATTCTGTAAAAATTCCTGAATCAATTGGATTGCTTAGATTCCTGAAAATTCTGAATTTAAGCCATAATAAAATAACTTATATTCCTGATTCAATTGGCTTATTATCTTCAATTAAAAAATTAGATTTAAGTCATAATAATATCAATGAATTTTCAGACTCAATTTGTACTCTTAATTCACTAAAAATCTTGGATTTAAGCCATAATAATATTCAGATAATTCCTAGCTCCATTAAAAATTTAGAGTTATTAAGTGAATTAAGAATGCATAAAAATAAAATAAAATCTGTTCCCGACTCATTAAAAAAATTTTTTAATTCACTTGATATTTTTCTAATTTAATCGAGCTTTTTAACAAGACAAAATACTTCTTTAGACGGCAGGGATGCTAGCACAGGATTGGCATTTTGGTTATCAGAGAATGTTTTGTAAATTAAAATGAATTTAACCCTAGTCGTGACTTTAAGAAGGCTTTTACAGATTTATTTATATTAAATTGAGTTTCAACACCTTCCTTAACTTTCGATTTGATAGAATTTTGGAGGATTACCAAAAAATTAAACCCCTAAAAACGGATTAAAACCTTATATAATTCCTTATTAATCTAAAATTATAACGTATGTATTAGAACCAAACATTCTCTTGATATAGCTTTTAAATTTTACAATTAAAGAGAATAAAATAAAAATGATTAATTAATTTTGATATGGTTTACTTCGTTTTCTTTAAGATTTTGGTTAAGATTTTTTTCTAATGAAGATTTACTTGTTTAATTTATCGTTAATTCCAGCAATCTCTTTTACCATTTTTTTTCGGGATTCGATATCGTATTGTGATGTGATCGCGATTTGCTCCATTACAGGGGACCCACCGCCGTGATACCCTCCAACTTGGGCAATGCCTCCCCTTGCAGAGCATAGCATATCTCCAACAAACCTCCAGAATTGTGCAGCATTTTCAGGTGCAACTCTTGGATTTCTGGTGATATATTTATAAAGATGTTCCTTTAGTTCTGGATTTAAGAAGTCTTTTTCATGAGGAAACGTAGCCGGAATACCACCTGAGAGGTCACAAATTATTTCCGCTTCGCGATATACATTTTCTCCTGTTAAACATCTCCCAACATTGCAATAGATTGAATCTGGGATATAACTCCCAGGGCCATATGGTATAAGTCCTACGCCCGGTACGTATACTTCAGATTTCCCTAAATCAGAAGCTGTGTACCCTGCGGCATAACCTAGCTCTGTGACCATGATAAGTTCCGCCAATTTACCCCTTACATGAGATGCTTTATCAATATTGTTATATTCTGCTGCTAATGCGGCAGTACCCACAACTAAATCTCCTATGGCTGGTTTACATCCCGAATAACTATGACGATGAAATAGGCCAAATAGTAAAGCGAGAGCGCCACCATGTTGGTATTCTCCACATAAGAAGACCCTTTCCCATGGAACAAAGACATCATCAAAAATGATATATGAATCTGTAGCTCCCGGCATAAATCCGCGTTTAAAATATTCCCTTGGTCGAAGATTATGAATGGTTACCGATTGTATTACCCCGTCATAATCCCCGGGTACAGCAAATGAAACCGCATAATCTTTATCTTCTTTTCTTAAAGCCCTTGTAGGAACCACTAAAATTTCATCAGAAACAGAAGCCTCAGATATATGAAGTTTACACCCCCGAACTACGATACCATCATCATTCTTATCCACAACATGAACATACATATCAGGGTCAGCTTGATCTGCGGGTCTTTTAATCCTATCTCCTTTCACATCAGTTTGAGCAGCGGCTGCGATTAAATCTTCCTTTTGAAATCGAAGCAACCATTTTTTAAAATTCTCGTGATAATTCGTTTTTCCTTTATTAACTTTATCCGCTTCATAACTCACATTATAGACGGCGTTTGCAGCATCGCAGCCCATGCAACGTTGAATACATCCGCCAACTTTCTGGCAGAGTTTTCGAGTCATATCTTGCTTTTTATGAAGGTCTTCAGTACTATGATGAATATGCGTGAATCTATTTATTATTTCACCGGTAAGATGAGATTTTACGAGTATTAAATCCTTAAACTCTGGATCATCAACTACATCAAAAGTAGTTCCAATCGTATTGATACAGTTCATTTGCCGTTCATCCAATCGATCAATTTTTTCGCCGTTAAAATAAATATTTTTTTTCATTTTGCCTAAATCTTTCATGTATTCTTCTTTTGTTCTCATTTTTAATTTCCACTTTTTTCTGTATTAATTATTAACTATTAATTATATGATCTAATTAAAAACAAGAATATATTCTATAAAAACTTAACAGACGTAATTACCCACGCAATTTGATTAAAATAAGGATTTCAAGGTCATATTTTTATAGAACTTAGTGATAATATATAATTTAATAAAGGTTTTTCCTTAAAATCAATCTTATCAAATTATTTACATAAAAGAGTCAAAATAAACAAAAATATAGGAATGGAGATATGAGTGAGGAAAATGAAATCCATTTATCTGAATGGGAACTGGTATCTAATAAAAAGATGTTTTCTTATTCTCTGGGTTTTCTTATTTCTAATAGTTTTGCAATAAACCTGCTTTTTTATTATTTTGAAGTCGAGATTGGTTTGCCTGTCATACTTTTAGGAATCGCTTTCGTCATATTTGCAATATGGAATATGTTCAATGATCCGCTTGTAGGATATCTTACCGACCGACCTTTCAAATGGACGAAAAAATGGGGAATGAGATTTCCTTGGATCTTAATTGGTATAATACCTGCGTCGATTCTTGGATTTATTATTATGCTATCACCCGATGCAAATCCGACTAATCCTTGGCCAGTATTTTGGTATTTTATTATTATTACATGTGCATTAGACTTGTTTTTTTCTATTTATACGACGCATTTAAATGCCGGATATACAACTCATTTCCGTACTGATATGGAACGTCGAAGAGCAAGTGCCTTTAATAATATTATTCCTGCTTTACTAGGGTTACCTTGGAGTTTTATAGGTCCGCTAATTATTGTTTACGGGAACAAAGAAACATTTATTTTATCTGCATTAATTACTTTCTTTATTCGACTTGTACTCGTGGTTTTTCTTATTCCAGGCATTCGCGAATCTAATGAATTAAAAGAGCGCTTTCTTCGAGGTTATAAAAACAAAGAAAGGGAAAAACTTGAATCCTATTGGCAGACAATGAAAAAAGCGTTTAAACGGAAAAATTTTTTATCATCTTTCCTTGTATTTTTGCTGCTCTCATTAGGAGGAACTTTATATGCTGCTTCCGGAATATATTTTATGAAAGATGTCTTAAGATTACCCTTATATTATGCGATATATCTTTCATTAGCCGGTTTTATTGGTTTTATACTGTTTATTCCTTTTTGGTCTAATGCAATTAATAAATATGGGGCTGCTAATGTAATGAAAGCAAGTCTTATAATGGGTGCCTTAGCATATACTCCCATTCTATGGATAAGCACCATTGAAGAAGCTATATTTTTTAGCTTTGTTGGTGGTTTTTCCCTCGGAGCTTATACACTTTCTTTAGGTCCCGTTGCAGCAGATGTCTATGATGAATGTACCATTACGGACGGGAAACATCAAGAAGCAATGTATGAAGGAATTAGGACCTTTTTCTTCCGATTTGCTCTAATCTTCCAAGCTGTCGTCTTTACAATAGTTCACGTCGCTACAGCTTACAATCCTGATCCTAACGCAATACAAACTCCTCTAGCTATATGGGGAATACGCATTCACATGGGATTAATTCCATTTCTTTTAAATTTAACAGCATTCTTGATAATGCTCAGATGGTACGACCTAGTAGGAGAGAAAAAGCTCGCAGTTAAAAAGAAATTAAGGGAATTGGGGCTCTAAGAGTTGGTACTTTAATCATAAAGAAACGCGATTTTAATAGAATTATATTGGCTTTTATTTAATGCAACCTCGAACGCTTTTTTATAATTTTCAATCGAAAATTTATGAGATAGAAAATTCTTTACATTCACTTTCCCAGATTCAATCAACTCTAAAGCAAGTTGCTTTACAAATTAAGATCAGATCCACAGATCCTTCCTAATTTAACCTTTATTTTTACCCAATTCTCATTAATTATATCATATTCAGGAATATCTTCTAATTCCACTAAATCGTGATATTAAGTTTATAATTAACATTACGTTCCAATTTTTGTTTTAATTCAATATATTTTTCAAGTTTAAATGTTAGTGCTTTCATCTTTGACCATCTTATTTTAATTCATTATAAATTTTCATTGAAATTCCTATTTCGCAGAGTTATATTATGTCAGATAATTTTTTAAATATAAAAAAACAAAATCATAACAACCATTATAAATTTTAAAAAAAGTGATAAAGATGGCGGAAAAAAAAATGATTAATGGAGGAGATGTATTAATAAAATGCCTGCTCCAAGAGAATGTTAAATATATGTTTGGAATCCCTGGTGGACAATTTTTAAATATGTATGATGCTGTATATAGATGGGGTAGAGAACAAGGTATTGAAACCATATTATTTCGTCATGAACAGGCCGCAGCTCATGCTGCAGATGCCTACGCAAGAGTAACTAATAAACCTGGAGTGTGTTTTGGCACAGTAGGACCAGGAGCAACACATCTTGTTCCCGGAGTTGGAGCTGCATGGAGTGATAATATCCCCGTTGTTGCAATTGTACCGCAAGTAAACAGTAAGTATGAAGATTCTTTTACACTTCAAGGTAATCTTGATCAAGTCACTATGTTTAAACCGATTACTAAGTACCAAAAAACTGTTAGAAAAATTGAAGAAATTCCAGATGCTGTCCATAA
>JBHLNT010000058.1:0-24071 GCA_048941265.1 Promethearchaeota archaeon | reverse complement strand
TTTTCTGATTCATCATATATCTTTTTGACATATTTTGATACATAAATACTACCTTCATCTTTAAAAAAATCTAAAAGAAATTTTGATGAGATCAATACAGTATTTAAATATGATCTTAATTCATGAGATAATAATAATATAATATCTATTCTCTTTTCATCAATATTAGTATAATTTTTAACCATTTGCTCCAAATATGCTAAATTTTTTACTATTTTATTTATCCTAGGTACTTATTAATTAAAAGCTGAAGTTTATCCCAATTCTCACAAAATGTACTAGTATTTTCAATATTTTTGAGTAAATCTTGATAAATTTTATCGAATCCGTTGATTAAATCAATTAATAAATTTCTAAATATTGCTAAATCTTCTTTCACCATAAGAACAAAGACAATATCTTTGGTATTATTCGTTTCAAACATGAGTTTGCGATCTCCATGATCGATTATCTTTATTTATTTCACTTTCCATAAAGGATTTTTTATAATTCTGATAAACATTAAATTCTTGATTATTTCTTATTAAACCCCATTTTTGCATACAATTTCACCTCTCTCCTTGACTAATATAATTGATTCTTCACATTCAGGGCATATATCTATATATTTAAAACTTTTAGTGGGAGCATTAATGTTTAATCATCTCTTTTTTCATTTAAATTAGTATTTATTCTTTGAATTCGTTTTTTTAATTCCCTAAGATGTAAATCCCCCATCCCTAGCTGAATTTTATTAGAAAATATTAAAGTAATAATTAAAGAAAAATTTCCTAACTCTATGAATTGAGAAAAAATTTTTTGTTTATTTTTCAGAATAAGAAAAAATTTCTCAACTTGAATTAAATTTTTCTCATTTCTAACTTCGAATTCTCTAATAGTAATATTTAAAGTACCCATTGGAAGAGATGAATACAAAACTTTTCCTTCTAATGTAAATAGAGCACTCCCAAGAATATCAATATTATTAACATAATTTCTCAATACCTTTATAATCTCTTGAAATAATGGGAGAGAACTTAAATGAATAATTTTCTCTTCTACTTTTTGTTCTTTTTCTAGCTCATCTAAGATTGAGTCAAACCCACTTTCGTAAAATTCCAAATTTGATAGATCAAAATCAACATTTTGATATCCTCTCACAGTAAAATTTTTATCAATAAAAGCTTGAAAATTATGATCGCAAATTAATCCCCTAGGAACAGATATTGTAGTTAATAATTTACTTTGATTAATTATTTTTAAAGGGATTTTCAACTTTTTTTTTAGACTACAAAGAGGACATTTTATAAGAACATTTGATCCAAATTTTTCATTAGCATATTCTTCTTCTGTTAACATATCATCCCACTAAATACTTTGTTATCATTATTCTCATGCTCCCTATTAGGGTCTCTATCTTTTTCACAAGAAGAATAGGTCTCCTCTATGAGAATTATAAAATTACTTCCCTTGGAAAAATCATTCTTGATTTTATTTTCGATCCAAATTTGACCTTTATATTTATCTATAATTTTTTTTACAAGCGATAACCCTAATCCTATTCTTGTTTCATTTTTATCCAAATTATCAACTCTCTGAAAAATTTTTTCTTTTAAGCCTTCAGGTATACCATTCCCGTTATCAATAAATTCAAGTTTAAGATAAGTGGTATTATTTATTCGCAACTTATCTATTTTTATTATAATTTCTATAATTGGATTTGTATTATGTACTACAGAGTTTTCTAAGATATTCTCAAAAACATCAAATAATAATTCATTCGCATTTATCCAAAATTTTTTGTTTGAGGGAACAATTTCTACTTCAATTCTTTTATTTTTAAATTTAGTCTTTATTTTTTGTATGGAATCTTCAAGAATTTCTACAACTTCTGTTTGGACGAGAATACCTTTAAATTCCTCAATATCTGATAATTTTCTAATATTTGAGATTATTTTTGAACCTCTATTAATATTCTCTTTAACAATATGAACAATTTCTTCAATATCGTCCATTATTCTTCCCTTTTTTTGATAAAAAGACAAAAAATCCATTGATAATTGTATATTTTGTAAAATATTACTAATGTCATGAATAAAAAGGTCCTTATAAAAAATCATACTATTATACGCATCATAATATCTTTTTTCTGATGCTCTTAACATATTTTCAACTTTCTTCTGTTGAGTAATATCTCTTCCAATCTTAACAATTTGCTTTATATTACCATCTTTGGATTTTATGGGATATGCTAACTGTTCCAAATAGATTTTTCTATTATTAACAATATGACAATGAATTGATTCACTAAAATCACCAGTTTTTAAAACATCTTCGACGGGACATTTACATTTTGGGGGTCGACAAATTATGTTAGAGTTATGGGTTAATTTATAACATTTTTTTCCTATGGTTTCT
Organism: Promethearchaeota archaeon; assembly: GCA_048941265.1. Taxonomy (GTDB): domain Archaea; phylum Asgardarchaeota; class Lokiarchaeia; order Sigyniarchaeales; family SOKP01; genus LW40-45. The sequence continues at coordinate 21,674 of JBHLNT010000058.1, read as the reverse complement.
TCTTTAGTAACCTTATATTTAGTACAAAATGTTTTATTTACATCTATTATTGTATAATTTAAATCTAAAATCATAATTTCATCAAAAATTGAGTTCAATATTGATCTCAAAAATTCATTTTCTTCATTTATTTTCAGTTCCAATTATTTTCACATTAGTTTATTTTATTATGAATATTGTTTCTAATTTAGAAATCCTCTTAAATCAAGAAATTTTTTCTCATTAAACAATTCTTTATCTTTAATATAATTAGAACAGCTTTTCTTTTCTAATCCTGTAACATAAATATTCTTTTTTGTGCACCAATAAAGTCCTGTTGGATTTGAATTATAAGCATACTTACAATCCGAAGAGATTACCTCCCTTTTCTCTTCCCTCCAGTTAAAATATTCAAATAATCTTAGGCAATATTTCTCGGAATTTTCATCAAAAGGATAACACATGATACAATGTGTTCCAACTTCGGTTTTTCTTAATTTCACCGGAGAAAAACCTAACGAACTAAAAAATTTTAGTTTATATTGTTCACATTTCGCCACTAATAAAAAAATATAAAATTTTTTATATTGATTTATAATAGATTTTATCATATATTTACAAAATTTTGACCCTAATCGTAATCTCCGGTACTTTTCTTTAATTTCTATTGTATCCCAATAAAATAGGTAGGTATTTTCGTAAATTGATAGAAAAATTATATTTAAACAACCAATAATTTTATTCAAGCTATTTAAATAATAATGGGATTTATTTAAATACCCATAATGCCATTCAATAGATTCCTTATAATTTATGAGAAATTGAGCAGGTAATTGTTCTCTTATATAATATGTACAATCATATTCTTTTAACATAGATTTCAAATTTGGTGATAATTTATTTATAAGAATTTTATAATCATTTTTTAAAAACCATATTGGATTTAATAAATTTTTAATTAATGGAATGATTGCTTTCTCATCTTCTATTTTATCTAATGCTAATACAGCATATTCTTCCAAACCAGAATGTGGATCATTTAATATTTTTATAAGAAGATTAACAGCTTTTTTAGAACCTAATTTTCCGAGGGCAGTTACTATGTTTTTTCTAATTAAGAAATTTAAATTTTCAGAAGTGAACATTTCAATAAGTTTGTTAAGACATTTTGGATCTCCAATAACTCCAAGTGCCCATATAATATTATGTTTAATCCAATCATCTTCACATTCCAATAAATTTAACAAAATATCAACAGAATCTTTATCACCGAGATCTGCTAATGCTGCAATAATACTTTTTTTAATGAATATATTTTCATTTTTTAAAAGTAAATGTAATTTTCTACATATTCTCTTATCACCAATTTTTCCTAATCCTTCTATAACATATCGTCTTACGCTTAAATCATTTTCTCTATTGAAAGCAATTTTAATTAATAAGTCAATATTTCTATTTCCAAGTTTTCCAATTATTTTTGGAATTATATAAAAGGATCCTTTGAAATGGGAATTTGCTAATAAATAAATATTATTAAGATAATTAGCCTTTTTTATGTAGTACCCTGCATTATTATAATTATTTAAAATATTATAATTCAATTGATTTTTCGTTCTACTACCATATATTGAATTTTTATCATTATCTTCTATTTTTTTAATCTCAATCAGTGTATTCCTCCCTTCTTTTAATATGATTGTTTTTCTGAACATTTAAACAACTATTTTGTTAAATATAAATTAAATCTCTTAATTAACCGCTTTTTAATTAACTCTCAAAAGTAAACCTTCAAGGAGATGTGCTTACGCTTTCTAAATCATCTATTAGATCCACATCTAAGAAAAATTTTGATAATTTGCCTAAAGTTTGATTTAATTCAAACATAATTACACCTAAATTTAAAAATGTGGGAAACAATATCGAATATCTAATTTCTTCTGTAATTGACTCAAGAACAATTATAAATCCTTCATTATCTAATTGATCTCCTGCTTGAATAGTGATTTGTGTTATTTTTGAATCTGCTTTAAATATTTCTACTCCTTCACTAGCTAAAGAAATAATTCCAGCACAGATGGCTACAATAGTCTGATGGAAATCTTCATCAATATTATAAGAAGGGTCATCTATAGCGATTATAAAACCATCTTCGGTAAATAGTGCAGAGCAGAGAATATTAGTCCTTTCTCTAAAATCTTTCATAATATTGCAAATTTCTTGCTCTTTTAAATTAACCATTTTCTAATATCGCCTCTTTTTTAGAAATATTACTTTCATTTGAAGTACACAAAATAATTTTGAGAACTTCAATAATAGCATTTTTAATCCCGATATTATATTTTCCAGATCCTTCATATACCTTCTCACCAATCATATTTGAGATAATTTCACATCCGTGAAAATCCGATCTATCAGATTTATTAGCAATAATTCTCATGGGAACATAATTCCCTAAAATAGCTTTTATTTCTTCCAAGACAACTAAAGCATTTCCAACATTTGCTAAATCACATCCATCAATTAAGAATATCACACCATCACTACCTTTTGCTAAAACTTTTCGAACCGTTGAAAACTGCATCTGACCAGGACTTCCCTTTAATTCAACATAAATAATATTCCATCCTGGATATTCATCTTTATCTCGTAAATATTCCGTTTTGCTCATCAATACTCCGTCAGTTTCATTATCTAAATTTGGTCGTGCCCAGACCAGTCTCCCTAAATCAAACCCTGTAGTGGTGGATAATTTCTCTTTATTATAAGCTTTACTTAAATTTTTTTCAACATGAATGGCTTTTTTATCAAGCTTGTGAACTAATGTACTTTTACCTGAATTAAAAAATCCAGTTACAAAAACTTTTATCTGCTTATCACTAATTTTAAAGTCTCCTCTCTTTATCAAAAATATTTTTATAAAAAATTTAACTAATAATCTAATTTTCTTTAAGTATTTAAATTTTTGTTTTTATGGAAATATTTAAATATAAGTTTTTTCACAAATAATCTAATAAAATTTTATATGAAAAATCATTAATATTTAGAATTCTTTTAAAAAAAATTAAGAGGTAAAATAATGCCAAATTATAAACAACTACTAGATATATCAAACGCAACTTTGGTTGCTATGGGTAAGGCTATGATGAATATGGGATTAAATATTCCATTAGTATGGAATGAATGTGCCAATTCTTTTCGAAATAGTGCAAAGAGTTTAATTAAAGATGCCGGAATTGAATTGAATGGTTCAGATGTTAAATCAATTACAGAAGATTTCACAAAAAAAATAAAGGAAGCGGGATATTGTCAAAGGGCTAATGCACTTGAAATTTCTGACGATAAAATTGTTATGGATCTAGGAGAATGTATTTTTGCATCTGCTACGAAAGTGTTTCGAGGAAATGATCTTAACTTTATCCCACCATGTCCAATGATGTCAATTTTATATAGTGCAATTGAAGAAAAAACTGGAAAGAAGGGTTATATAGAATCGTGCCAATGGAAACCCGAAGAAAATACATCCATTTTCACAGTAAAATTAGAATAAATTTTGAGGTGAACATAAAAAATGGCAAAATCTGATTGTAAATATGCAGGAAATGAAAATTCTGATGGTTTAGTTTGGTGTGAGAAAAAGCAAATTTATGTTACAGCAAAAGAAAAAGACACATGCGAATTTTATGAGAAAGGTTAAAAAAAGGAGGGATAAAAGATGAGTGCTAAAGAAGAAAAAATTAAGGAAATTCTATTAGATTTGGAAAAAAATTCAGAAGTTCAAAATAGCGCATTAGTTTCATTAAAAGGACAGATGATGGTTAGTGCCTTACATAAAGACATTGATGATCGCGCAATATCTGCTATGACTGCAGCTTTAACATCCGTTGGATCCAGAGTTGCCGATACTCTTAAATCAGGCAAAACGGGTTCAATTGTAATAAGTGGATCTGAAAAATTCATTGTTTTAAACCAATTATCTCAGGCAGTACTTATTGCATTAGCACCTGCAGATGCGAAGATTGGCTTAATAGATTTCGAAATAAATTCGGCAATAGATAAAATCAAATTAGTAATAGGTTGAATAATTATTAAACTAAAAATCAACCATTTTTTTTATTTTATATTTAAGAATTAATATTATCCTAATAGTAAAATTACTACATAAAATTAATACTAAAAGAGATGTTAGAAATTAAAGATAAATTAGTAAAATTATTAGATAATTTTAATATGAACACAAAAATATCATGTTCTACTCTAATTACTGAAGATGGTTTAATTATTGCTTCTAATAGTGAGCATAATTATCAAGATGAAGAAGAACATACTAATTTCGCAGCTCTATCTGCAAGCATGTTATCAATGGCAGAAAGAGGTATAGAAATTATTAATGCAAATAAAAATTTACAACAAATTAAAATAGATGCTAGTAATAGTGGGAGTTCTGATTCAAATTTTTCTATTCTCATTACAAGAGTTATCGCTAATATACTAATTCAGATGATTTTTCCAAAAGAAATTAATATTGGATTAATTGATTTTGAAATTAGTAAATTAACTAACGAGGTAAGGAAGATAGTACAACAAAACTCTTTTAAAGAAGAACTTTTTACGAATATTGGTTCTTTATTGTAAAAATTCAAATTTATCAAAAAATATTAAATAAAGGGGAAAAAGATGCCTATAAAAAAAAACGAGTTAGAGGGGGAAAAAAAAGAAGAGATTGGTAATGATAAAAAAAAAAATAATGAGTCTCATATCTCGGATACGAAAAATATAATTCTTGAAGATAAAATAACTCAACCTCAGAAAAACACTCTTTTTAATGAAAATAATGGAGTTAAATTATTAGAAAAAAACATTAAAAAAAACAATACAAAAGTTGAAGGGGTAAAATTTTCTAAAGTTGCTACTAATCAAAGTGTTCCAGATAATTCCTATAATAGAAAAGACATGATAAAAAAAGGAAAATTAGATTCTGATGGAAAAAGCGATGATTTAGTAATTGTATATGAGGATAAGCTAAAAGAACTAGATGAAAAAATTGAAAATTATGATAAAAAATATCAAAAGTTAACTGAGATAACCCAACTTCATGAAAATCGTAATCAAGAATTAATTGAAAAAACGAAAGAGTATGAGATGATTATAAAAGAATATGAGGTGAAAATGCAAACTTTAGAAAAGAGTAAATCTGAGTTTGAAACGCGAAGTGAAAATCTCGAAGAAGCAAGAAAACAATTTTTAGATTTAAATAAACAATTAGAAATAAAGAGAGTTGAGTTTGAAAAGAGAGAAAAAAACTTAGAAGAATTGCGAAGAAATTTAGAGAAGCAAAAATATGACGTTGAGAAAGATAAAATAGAATTAGATAATTACAAATTAGAATTTAAAAAAAGAAAGTCCGAATTGGAATTTAAATCAGAAGTGAAAGACTTAAAAGATTTTAATCTAAAACTAAATGAAAAAGAAATAAAGGATAAAAAAGGGAAAGAGTTAAAAGGTAAAGCGGTTTTCTTACAAAAATATATGAATAAATTATGTTTGGATGAACTTTTTCAATCATCTTTTTTAATAGACAGTAAGGGAATGATTATTGCAGAGTATAATAAAACCAATTTTGATATTATGGCAATAGGAGCAATGTTTTCGTTGATAAGTACATCTATATTAAGAACTATAGAAAGTTTAAATTTAAATATCTTATCATATATTAAATTAGTTTCTGCTAACGGAACTTTCTTAGTTAAAAATATCAATATTAATAATTATCCTAGAAATTTTATACTTTTGTCTTACTATGAAAAGGATGCTTTAAAATTTCCGAAGGAAGGTCAAAAATTAAAAAAAAAAATTATAAATCAAATCTTGAAAGGTTTAAAAGAAGATCTTTGTGAATTTAAAGGAGAATCAAAAATATCTTGGGTTTTTGATAATCTGAATGATAAGATCGATTTTTTAAAGAAAAAATATACGAATCCTGAGAAAGTTCTAGAATCTAAGAGATTAAATCTATTAATGAAAACATCGATAAAAATAAAAGAATTATTTGAAACGGCGAATTAAGAACTAGGAAAATTTTTTTAAAGTTATCAAATAAACTTTTTAATTAATTATTTTATTTATTTTATTATTATATTTTTAAATTATTACAAATGTGGTTTTATTCATGAGGAAAGATGCCTAAAAAAACTCCTGAAATGGAAAGATATGAAAAAGAAACTGGGAAGAAAGCGATATGGCGAGAAGAAATTACAGAGGGCTTTAAAAAATGGTTGGAGGGTGAAAAAATATATGGAATTGATAAAAAAATTATAGGAATTTCTGTTTCAGATAAAAAAAAAGAGATATGGGAAAAGTTTGCTAATAGCAAGGGATTTCCAACTATTTCAAAATTTGTTAGAGAAGCTATTTCGCATTATATAGAAAGTTATGATAGTAAAGAACTCATTGATAGTATTTCAAAATTATCTCATGATTTAAAGGAACCATTAACAACCATACAAGGTTTTTCAAAGTTAATTATTGAAAATGATTCTGATAAATTGAATACTGATATTTTATTTAAAATTAAGGAGATATATTCTCAAAGTTTACTACTTGAAAATAAAATTAAAGAACTTTTAAATGATATTGAACCAGAAAAAGCTTATTATGATATTTTAATTATAGAAGATATTGCACCAACAATTACAGTATTAGAAAGCTATTTTGAATCGAAGGGTATTTCATGTAAAGGTGTTACTACTGGAACTCAAGGGTTAAAAGAATTAAGATTATATAAACCTAAATTAATATTATTAGATATTATTTTACCTGATATAGATGGATATGAAATATGTAAAAAAATTAAATCAGATAACAACCTTCATAATATTCCTATTTTTTATGTAACTGCTGTTCCTGAATCAGAAGTCCGTAAAAAATTGGAAGAAACAGGGGCAGATGGTTATTTTTTAAAACCTTTTAAATTTGATAAATTTGAAGTTTTACTTGATTATCTTTGAGAAATTATTATTTATTACTTTATTGACTTTTATTTTTATTAATGGGTAATTTAATAATAAATTTTGAGCCTTTATTTCTTCCTTTAGATTCAAGCAAAATTATGCCATTATGAGCTTCTACAATTTCTTTTGTTATAAATAATCCTAGACCCGATCCTTCAGAAATTATATCCAATCCTCTTCCATACCTTTCAATTTTACCAAACTTTTTAAAAAGCATCTTTCTTTCACTTTTTGTAAAACCAATGCCCGTATCAATAACACAAATCTCGAAATAAGTATCAAACATTTCTAATTTTATAGTGATTACTCCTTTTTTAGGTGTGTTTTTTATAGCATTTGATAATAAATTTGCTACAACTTGTGTAATTCTAACTTCATCAATATAAACAAAATAGTCAACTTCAATTTCAAGATTTAAATTTAAATTTCTTTTCTCTATTAAATATCTCATGTCATTCACGCAATTTTTAATTAAGTTACTAATATTGACACTATGTTTTTTTAATTTTATGTAATTAGATTCAATACTAGAGATATCAAGGATATTTTTAATTAATTCTTCAAGTTGCTCACCTCCCTTGATTAAAATTCTTAAAAGTTCTTTTGCTTTTTCATCAAATCTATCACTATACAAATTAAATAGAAGTGATGATGCACTGCAAATAAAATTTAAAGGAGTTTTTAATTCATGGGATGCTCTATATACGAATTCAGTTTTAATTTGATCCAGCTCTTTTAATTTTTTAATTTCTTTTTTTACCATTTCTTCTGCATTTTTCTTTTCTGTTATATCTTGTACAATAGATTGAACTAGTATTTCTCCCTCTAAAATAACCAATGAACTTTGATAATTTATCCATATTATTGACCTTTCCTTTTTTTTAATTTGAAACTCCACTGGTTTAATCTCTGCACCCTGTTTAAGCCTTTCATATGTTTCTATAAAATAAGCTATTTGATTATGGGTGAAAATTCCTAAATTGAAATATTGTTTACCAAATAATTCTTCTTTATTATATCCAAACGTTTTAATAGTTGCAAAATTACAATCAATTATAATCCCTTCTTTATTAGTTAATATGATAGCATTTGGTGAACTTTCAAATAAATGACGATATTTTTCTTCTGAATCTTTAAGTTTATTTTCTGCAATTTTACGGTCTGTAATGTCGATTGAATATTCTATTATTTTACTAACATTTCCATCTTCATCAAACATTGGATTTCCATTAACTTCATAGATTTTTAAATTACCATTTTTATCATAATGATGATGTACCACACTTATGGGAGCTTTGGTTTTTTTTATAAATACTAGCGGACAAGTTTCATTATCTGCACATGGTTTATCCGATCTATGATACAATTCATAACATTTTAAATCTTGAATAGCATTACCATTCATAGCAGCAGAGTTTGCCAATTCAATCGTATAATCATTTATATTTATAACATAAAAAGGATGAGTAAGAGAATCTATAACATTAATTAGATATTCATGTTCTTTTCTTATCTTATTCTCAGCCTGTTGACGTTCTGTAATATCCATAATAGTTGCGAAATCAGCAGGTCTTCCCTCATATGATATAGATTTTGAATACTGCTCAACCCATTTTATTTTTTTCTTTTTCGTAATTAATCGATATGAATAATGGATATCAACATCTTTATCTATTCCCTTTTGCTTTTTCATCATTTGTTCTGAAACAAAAACGAGGTCATCTGGATGAATAAAGTTAGCTGAATTAATCTTGTCCCAGCTTAACATTTCTTCTACAGAATATTCGCAAATATCTGAAATCGCTTGATTAGCATATTTTATTTTGTTATCTTGAATAATACATATCCCCATTAAACTTTGCTCAGTAAGAATGCGAAATTTTTCTTCTGATTCTTTTAATTTTTGCTCAAATCGTCTGGTTAATGTGATATCTTCAAATATACAATGCGTACGAAGAAAATTTCCATCTTGATCATATCCAATCTTACCATTGAATGATATAATCTTATGAGTACCATCTTTTCTTATAACTTCATATTGAACACCATGGGCCTCTCCTTCTTTTTTAAACTGAGTGAATCTATCCTTGAGAAAATCTCTACTTTCAGGAATTATAAATTTACCTAACCATTTACCTATTACTTCTTCTCGATTGTACTTGAAAAAATCGAGCCAAGCTTGATTCACATCTAGTATCATCCCATTTTCATCAAGAGATTGATAAGGTAAAGGAGCATGTTGGTAGAGTGACCGATATTTTTCTTCAGATTCCTTTAATTTTTTTGTTCGTTCTTCTACTTTATTTTCTAATTCTTGATTTAATTGCATTAATTTTTGTTCTGTTAATTTCTTCTCAGTTATATCCTGCACTTGAACTAAATAATTTGAAGCATTCTCATATCCATTTAAATATATAGGTTTAATCAACACATCTAGAAAAATTTTACCAGATTTTGTTGTCTCGTATAAATTTAACTTCTTAACTTTCTCGAAATCGAAAAAAGACTCATATTTAATTGTTTTGCCTCTATATAATCTATCTTTTACCTCATCCGATACATTAGGGTCTTCGAATAGTTTAAAACCTTTAGTAGAATTAATATCCTCTACACCAAAAATCTCTAAGCATGAGGTATTTGCATCTAAAAGAATACCATTAGAATCATAAAGTTCAATTCCTATAGGTGAATCCATAAAAATTGTTTTGAATTTCTCTTCAGATTCTTTTATCTTCTCTTCTACTATTTTTCGGTTAGTAATATCTTCAAGCAAACTTATTGCATAAGAAGGTTCCATATTATTATTTCGAACTAAGGATACAGTTAAATTCCCCCATCTTATTTCTCCATTCTTATGGAAATATCTTTTTTCCATAGAGTAATGGTCTATTTTACCCTTTAATAGATCTTGATAGAATTTAATATCAGCATTAAGATCATCAGGATGAGTAAGTTCCATAAATGTTTTATTTTTAAATTCCTCAGAATTATAACCGAAAAAATCAAGTAGACGTTCATTATATTCTAAAGCTTCTCCTTTAGTGCTCACTTTAACAACACCTATACCACCGCTTGTAAATATTGCTCGATATTTTTCCTCACTATTTCTTAATTCTTCCTCCTTTTGTTTAAGTTCAGTGAGATCATTATATATTGCAACAATTTCACCAGAGTTGAGCTTATAAACGTAATTTTCCATCCAATAAGAAATTCTCTTATCTTGATATAAAGTTATAGGATAATATTCGGATCTTCCAGTTTTCCATACTTTTTGAAATATATTAAAAAGCTCTGAAGATTTGACACCTGGAAATGTTTCTAAAAGACTTTTACCTATAATGTCTTCTTTTTTAACTTTATTAATTCTTTCTCCCATTTTATTAATATCAATAAATATAAAATCTCCTCCATCATTTACAACTTTATATACAGCAACACCACTACTCATATGATCCAATAATGCACGATATTTTTCTTCCCACTCAGACATTCTAAAATCTCCTAAATAGAATTATTTCAAAATAATAGAACGTTTATTTTTAGATTTTTGATTAACAATATCTAAAATAGACTTTTATACCGAATTATTAGTGTAAGATTTTATATTTAAGATTTTGTCTGAATTAAATTATCATTGAATATTGGGGTAGATCGTTTAATAGAATTAATATTATTAATAATATGAATATTTATCCCTATTCTTTCAATTGTAATATGCATCTGTGAAAAAAGGAGTTGTAGAACTTAAATTTAGATGTATGCAAGAAATAGTTAAATTTTTGAAAATTACAGATTTGTTAAAGACTAAAAAGATTTAAAATTTAATTAAATTAACTTTTAAGAGAGAAGCTAAACATTCTAAAGATTTGAGATGATTACCATAAGTAATTATCCAGTGATGTCCCATACCAGAATTTTCAATAACTTCCAAAAATCTTTTTATTGTTATAGGCAGCTTAACTTTAATAGGGTTCCCGGGAAAAACCATTTCTGCATGAATCGCATTTCCTTCAATACTACCCATCCTATAAGTACCCTTACGTCCAACTAAGTTTGCCATTGTTATTTTTCCAGGTTTTGACGGAAATAACACGCAAAGTCCTTTATTCGCAAGTCTTACGTTAGTTAATTCAATTTCTTGATGATCTTCCGCCAATTCAAAAGATCCACTTCCGCAGTGGCTTCCAATTATGCTATTTTCATCTTCATATAAATATAAGGGATCAATATTATGGACAGGACTTTCAGATAATTTCATTAAAATATACATAAGAATGAGAGAATTAATATCTCCTTCACAGGCTCCGGGAATACCTTCATTTGCCAGTAGACTGAACGCTAAGCAATGTTCTCCCATAAAATTAGGGTAACATTCAACAGTTACTCCTGAAATTTGCTCAGCTTCTATTATTTTTTTCAACGCCAAATAATTTTTTATAGCATTTATCCCATTAAATTCTTCCACTGAAATTTTACCTACTTTTTTTTTTAAATCTATCCATAGATCTGAAGCATCCTTGTCAGCAATATTATCAACATCTTCCTTAAATTGGTCAAATCCAATTGATATTACTCTAGGTCCAAAAACTTCCTTAACTGAAAATTCATCATAGATCACTTCGGCCATACCCTGAGTTCGATTTCCTATTTTTAAAAATCTTAATGTTTTCATATTATTTTTTAAGCAAACACATATAGCATAATTCCTTATTTTTTCAAGTGCTTGATCATCATCTCCATAAACAAATATGCATTCTTTATGTAATTCTTTAAACACCATGTTAAACTGTAAACCACCACACATACTTCCCGCATGCATATGGGGATAGGACCAAAATATAAAAGGAACTTCATATAGAGAGATTATATCTAAAATATAATCGTTTGAACTCCATGTAGCAAGTTTTATACAGATAAGATCGACATTAGCTTCTTTAAATTGATTTCCGGCTAGAATTGCAGAATTAACATCTTTAACTAATTTATCGGCGACTACTAATTCGATATCTTTTATTGTTTTCAATAATTTAACTGAATTTTCAGAAATCTTTTGTGCATTTTCAGCATTATCTTCAAAAGGATGATAAATTACACAAAATCCAATCTTAGGTATAATATTCATTATTATTATAATTTTTTAAGAAAAAAAAGAATAATTACAATTTATAAATTTAATTTATTTTTTTTCTTTAATAAAATGCACTTATATCTTTATTCTATTTTTTTTACTTATATTGGTATTAAGTCAGGAAAAGAAGTATATAGGTTTATTTTATTTAATATGTTTTACGGAGAATCTCATACAGTATCAATAATTAATAAAGCTTCTATAAACCATGAATGTAAGATTGAAAGGATAACCGATTTTGGTAGCACCAATGAAATGAGCATTGGAGAGATTGCGATTTTACTCTCTAGAAATGATAACACCCATAGGGCGTGAATACAAGAAAGAATAAAAAAATGAGATTTTTTAATTATTTTTTTTATTTTAATATTTTACCATTAGATTTTTTGTTTTAATAACTATTTTTCCCATTTCATTCCAATTAAAGCATACGAATCAGATACACCAAGAAGTGTTTCAGAACTTATCCGAAAGCCTTCCATTTCATTAGCAATTGGAAAAAAATATTTTTGGAGCTCAATTCCTGCCTCTTCTAATTTGCCTTTTTCAGTATAAATTAAATGATATTGCTTTAGTCCCTCTAATCCACCATTTGTATTGAAAACTCTCCATTTTGTGATATATGGTAATTCTCTTTTTTGTTTTAAATACCACTTTGCTAAATCAACAGCTTTATTTGGAGGGATCCAAACAGTTAATAGTATAACTCCCATTTCTATTACCTCCTTTAAATTTTTATAAATATTGGATTTAACTGTACATAATAAAGGGATAATTTAATATTTAAATTTAACAAATCTGTAAAAAATATTAGAAGAAAAAAAATAGGATTTAAATTATGGTTCAATATTCAATTATTTATTCAAACTCTGGAGCCTTCATTCCCAGCATTCCCATGGCTTCTACCACACTATACCATACTTCTATTTTATATTTAAATCCATCGATGTCATGGTACATCACCATTGAATCCTGAAGTCGCACTAAGTACTCGTCCATTTTTTCAGGTTTCGGTTCTGTTATTCCTACGGTTGTAATACCACCCTCATCTGATCTAATAGCACCTTGAAATATTGGTTTTTCTAGATTTCTATCAATCGGATATTTTTTTACAACTTCAAGATATGTTTTTGCAACCTCTCTAGATTTATTAGCTGGAAAAGTTGAAGTTGTCATAACATAAGATATACTATCCACTTCTAATTATACTTTTATTTAATTTATTGGATTTTGAAGTAAGTAATAAAGAGATGACCTTGTTTATAAATCTTTACATTATTGTGAAAATCTTTAATGTCAATTGAGCAAATTATTTAAGGAACTGAGATTATGTTTAAAAATGGACAAAGAATTGTTTATTGATGATCCGAGAATATCTAATGTCGTTTTTTACCCTCGAGAAACTTCAATTCCCTCTGATTTACCTAAAAATATCAAAGTACTGAATTTTCAAATTACTGAAGATATCCTTATTGGAGGATATTATTTCCTACAAGATGAAAATCTCCCTTCAATTTTATTGTTTCATGGAAATGGTGAAGTTGCTCTGGAATATCATTATTTTATCGACTTATTTTTTGATTGTGGTGTGAATTTAGCGGTAGCCGATTTTAGAGGTTATGGACATAGTTCTGGAAGACCTAAATATAGCAGCTTGATAACAGACGCATTACCAGTCTATAATGAATTCAAAAAATGGATCGATGAGAACGGCATAAATAGCTCTATATTTGTACAGGGTCGCTCACTCGGAAGTGTATGCGCATCTGAAATTGGATCTCATAACCCTAAAGACGTGCATGGTATTATTTTTGAATCGGGATTTGGGAGTGTTTATAACATGATGACAAGGTCATTTAGGATACCCGTTCCTGATGAAACTCGTGAAATTATTAAACAATATTCTAACGATACAAGAATAGAAAAATTTCAAAAGCCTACTTTGGTTATTCATGGCACTATGGATTGGATCATCCCGAATAGCGAAGCTGAAGTAATTTTCAATGCTCTACCAGTAGGAGTTGATAAAAAATTAATAATGATTGAAGGTGCAGGACATAATAATATCTTTTCATTTCAAGACGAATACTTTGGTCCGTTAAAGGATTTCATTGAAAAATATAAATAATAGGCGTAATTTTAATCCATGCTCGTGGAGGATAAGATTTTAAAAAAATGAATAAATTAATCATAAGAATAATTTAATTCGTAAAAAGTCTGCTTGGAATTTTATTAAATTTTCTTTTATTTATGAAATATCATTCATAGGAAAAGCTGCCATTACCTGTTTACTAATCGCTTAGCCAAAATCTCAAAAACTTTTTCTACATTTAAACCAGTTTTAGAAGACGTTTTAATATAATCAATCATATTCAGCTTCTTTTTTTTAAGATCTGCGTAATAATCAGTCACCAATGAAAACTCTTTAAGATCATATTTTGTTGCTACAAGAACTATGGGCAATTTTTTATCGTATATTCTGAGAAGTTGCGTCCATTTATCAATATTCACAAAACTCGTCCAATTTGTTGTATCGAAAAGTAATAATGCACCCCGCGCTCCAGGAATATATTCTTTAACCATATGTCTAAAGCGATCTTGACCTCCAATATCCCAAATTTGAAGGTGACAAGATATATTATCTAAAACCTTCACTTCCTTTAATAAAAAGTCAACTCCAACAGTCATAGTAGTTGTATCTATGAATTCCCCTGTAATGTATCTATGGCATAATGTTGTTTTACCTACAGAGCCGTCCCCTGCTATTAAAGTTTTCAACAATACTTGTCTTTTCATATGAAGTTAAGTGAATGTTAAAAATTTACAGATTATGTTTTATATCTAAATACTGTATTATAAAATTATATTTTCACTAAATTTTATAAAAAATAAGTTTTAAATCACACAATATACAGATGCCATGAAGGAATTTATAAGTAATAATGATGCAGTAATTATGGCGTTGAAGGAATATACAATTGTTGAGGAACCTGATTGGTATACAGAGAATTATAAATAGTAAACTCCAATTTTTATTGTTACAAATTGAGTGCCTAAAAGGCTCCCAAAGGAGATAGGTAAATTAAATTTCGCTCTTATCCCTGATAGCATATGAAGTTTTGGTTATTTCATTTTCCCTGAATCTAATATCATTATCAGTAATAATATCGGAGTGATTCTCACAAATTTGCGATTTAATAAATATTTGACCATTAGGTGGCGTAAATTTTATCGTATTGTTAAATAAATTCTTTAATCTAACTTCAAATTTAACTTTATTATGTTTAAAATATAGATTATGAGGAATTTTAATATTTAATAAAATATTTCTCTTAATAGCTAATTCTTGGAAATTTTATACACAGTTTTCTATAATATTACTTATATTTTCATTTTTTAATTTTAATGAACTTCGTCTAGACTCCAATGCTGAAGTATTTAGAAAGTTTTCTAATAAGTTCGTTTTCATTTTAGACGTATCATAAATACTTTTTATATACTTTATAACACAATCCCTAATATCATCTTTAAAATAATCTAAAAGAAATTTTGATGAAAGACTTATAATATTTAGAGAGGATCTTAATTCATAGGATATTAATAATTGATTATTTAATCGATTTTCATCAATATTAGGATTAACTTTTACTATATGATTCAATATTTTTTAGGATTTTATATTTTTTTTTATTTATTTATTTATATTTATTTAAAATATTTATTAATTAAGAACTGAAGTTTATCCCAATTCTCACAAAATATACTGGAATTTTCAATATTTTTGAGCAAATCTTGATAAATATTGTCAAAACCTATGATTAAACTAATGAGTTTATTTCTAAATATCATTAAATCCTCTTTCACCATAAGAACAAAGATTATATCATTTGTTTTATTAGTCTCAAACATAAGTTTGCGATCACCATGATCAATCGTTTTTATTTGTTTTTTACCTTGAATAATCGCTTTTAGAATAGTAATCATACCAATGATACCCCCTGATATTAAAGAAGCATCAATATTTTCTTTATTTTTAATAAAAGAATAATCGTAGAGTGGAATTCCAGATTTATATATAATGTAGATATGGATTAGAGAATCTTTCCAATTTTTAACAGGGATAGTTATAATTAGATCTAATTTTTTTTTCTTTTTTTCAGAATTAACAATTAATTGCCCTCCATGCAATTCAATAATTTGTTTTGGTACCTTTAAGTTTAAAGTGGTTTTTACTACTTTCGTATTAAAATTCTTTAAAATAATTGAGATCACTACATTGGAATTAATTTCATTTATCGAAACCGATATATTTAATTTTGAAGATCCGCTATTTGTAGCATTTAATAGAATATGTTTAAAAACTTGCTTGATTCTTATTTTATCTACTTCTGAGTATAAAACTTCTATATCATTTAAATTCAAGTTTATATGCTTAAAATTAGCTCTATCATTTATCTCATCTATTGAATTTTTGATAATATCAATAAGATTTTCCGTTTGCATATTTAATTCAAAACTATCTGATTCTATTTGAGAAATATTAAAGATTTTTCCAACCATATTTAATGATTTTTCTCCCCCATTTCTAATCAATTCCAAAAGTCTGAGAACATCATGATCTAATTGATCTTTATAGGAATTTAAAAGGATTTCAGATATTTCAAAAATATTATTTAAAGGAGATTTTAAATTTTCTGAAATCTGTTCTGTTAATTGTTTTTTTAATTGATTTAGTTCTCTCAATTTTATGTTTTCCTCTTTAATTATTTCTTCAACTAGTTTTTTTTCAGTTATATCTTGCAAAATAATTTGAACATATTTCATATTTCTCTTGTTTATAGATGAAAAGAAAAGTTCAACCCAAGTTTCCTCATTATCATCATTTATGAATTTAAACGTTAACATTTCACTTAAATCAAAATTTATCACATTTGAGATCATCTCATTTAAATCTTTTTGAATGCTTTCTGTTATAGAAAAAAGGTTTAAAAAATTAGTTCCTAATAATGCTTTCTTAGACTTATTTAAATATATTTCCGCAATGCTATTACAATAAAAAATGTTTTTTTCAGAATTTAAAAGAAATACTGAAAAAGGCAAATTTTCTATAAAATCAGTGGCTTCAATTTCTTGTATATTTTGATTTTCCATTATTTATTACTTATTAATTTTTAATATAATGTCATATCTATAGTATTCATAATTTCTTTATATCTGGAGCGCAGTGTTATCTCGGTAACTCCAATTATTTTGCATATCTCCTTTTGATTAATTCTATAATTCTTAAGTTTTGAGGCTAGATATAGAGCACCAGCACAAATTCCTTTCGGATTTTTCCCATCAATAATTTCATTTTTTAAGTAAGAATTCAGGATTCTGATTGTTAATTTTTCAATTTCGAAATTTAAATTTAATTTTGAAATATACTTAGGAATAAATGAAATAGGATTCATATATGGTATTTTTAAATTAAACATACTAACTAAACTCCTATAACATGATTTTAACATCTTTTTGGGTTCAGTAGATTCTTTTAATATTTCACTATATGTTATTGGAATATTTTTAGTTCTACATGCAAAATAAGTACAAGCTGCAACCATACTTTTTATAGATCTGCCTTTTACTAACTTTTTTTCAAATGATTTCTTATAAAAATAAAATGCTAGTTCAGTTATGTAATTAGGGAGATTTAAAATAGAAGCTAATCTTTTTAATTCTGTAATAGCTATGATTAAATTCTTTTTTTTCCAATTCATATAAGAGCCTTTTTTATTTGCACGCCTTAAGTCTGTGTTATAAATTTCCTTGCTAATACTGTGAATATTTTGTTCAATCTCTGAAAATGAATAAGAAATTGGTACTTCTGAAATCCCTCTTTTAGTTCTTTCATTTTCATTAAATGGTTTCTCATCATTTTGAAAATTATCGAATTTTTTATCATATATTATTAATCGACATTTTCTGCATATAGTTTCACATCTATCTTTGATTGCTAACAGCAACTCATCACATTCTGGGCATTTCTTTACATTTTCTAAACTTTTTTTTGGAGTAATTATGTTTTATCACCTTTTTTTTCAGATAAGGAAAGATTTATTTTATGAATTTGTTTTTTTAATTCTCTTAGATGTAAATCACCCATCCCGAGTTGGACTTTACCAGAAAATATTAGAGTTAAGATTAGAGAAAATCTCCCGATATCTATGAACTGTGAGAAAATTTTTTGTTTATTTGCTAAAACGAGAAAATATTTTTCAACTTGAATTAAATTCTCTTCGTTTCTAACTTCAAATTCTCGAATTGTATTATGCAAAGTACTCAAAGGTAGAGAAGAATAAAGTACTCTTCCTTCTATTGTAAATAGAGCACTTCCTAAAATCTCATCATTATTAACATAATTTCTTAATAGATTTATTATCTTTTGAAAGATTGGTAAAGAGCTTAGATTAACAATTTGTTCTTCCATATTTTGTTTTTTTTCTAATTCAGCAATGATTGAATTAATTCCACTTTCATAAAATTCCATTTTTGATAGTTCAAAGTCGACTTTTTGATAACCCCTTACAATAAAATTCTTATCTATAAACGCTTGAAAGTTATGATCGCACACCAATCCTTTAGGAACAGAAATTGTTGTTAATTGCTTACTTTGATTAATAATTTTTAAAGGAATTTTTAATTTTTTTTTCGTATGACATAATGGACATTCTATTACAACGTCATTTAATAAATTCTCAAATTTAAAAGAATTTTCTTTAATCAAATTTCTTTCCCCACCTATATTGAATTTTTAATATATTTTTGTTTTTTACTAAATAGATCTTTTAAATCCAGGAACTTATTCTCATTAAAAATCTCCTTGTCTTTTATATAATATTTGCAGGTTTTTTTCTCTAAACCAGTAACATAAATATTCTTTTTAGTACACCAATAAAGACCAGTTGGATTTGGATTATATGCATATTTACAATCTGATGAAATAAATTCTCGTTTTGCTACTCTCCAATGAAAGAATTTAAATAATTTTCTACAATATATTTCTGAATCTTTATCAAAAGGATAACCCATTATGCAATGTGTTCCAACCTTTGTATCTCTTAATTTAATAGGAACAAAACCCAATGTACTAAAAAATTTTAATTTGTATTGTTCACATTTAGCAACTAATAAAAAGATATAAAATTTCTTGAATTTATTTACTTCATTCTCAATTATAAATTCAGTTAAAGTTGTTCCTAATCCAATTCTTCTGTAATCTTCTTTAATCTCTATTGTGTCCCAGTAAAAAAGAGATACGTTGTTGTATGTCTTTATAAAAATTAGATTTAAACAGCCTAAAATTTTATTGAACTTATCAACAACATAATGCGATTTATTTAGATAACCATAATGCCATTCATATTTATCTTTAAAATTTTTAAAAAGATTAGTTGGTAAATCATCTCTTTTATAAATCCTATAACTGTAATCATTTAAGATGTATTTTAAATTTAAACAATATTTATTAATAATACTATTATAATGTTCCTTCAAAAACCAAATTGGATTTAAAAATAATTTTATTATGGCCGGTAACGCTTTCCTGTCTCCGATTTCCTCTAGAGCCAACACTAAATAATCTTCTAAACCAGAATGTTGATCCTTTAACATCTTAATAAGTAGCTTAACTACCCTTTTATCTCCAAAATTAGATAAAGCAATTATAAGACTTTTTTTAAGCTCAAACTTTAAATTTTTCTCTGAAAACATTTCAATTAGCGTATTGATACATCGAGAGTCCTTAATCTTTCCTAGGCTCCAAACTATTAAAGATTTAAGCCAATCCTCTTCACAATTCAATTGATCTAATAAAATATTCACAGCACTTTTATCCCCTATATCGGCAAGGGCTAATATAACGCTTTTTTTAATATAGATATTCTCATCTCTTAGAAGGACACGCAAATATTTTATAATATTTATATCTTTAATTTTTCCTAAACCTTCAATTGCGTAGCATCTTACTCTTGTTTTAATTTCTTTATTCATAGCAGTTTTCCACAATATTTCTATAGCTTCTTTTCCAAAACTCCCTATTATATCTGGAATTATATACGAAGAATTATGAAAATAAGTGTTTAGTAGGGGTATAATTATTTTAGTATCTGCATTTTTTTCTAAAGATAATGCAGTCTTTCTCCTAGTTTCCGGATTATTATGATATAGATTTTTAATCTTAATATTTTCTAAATCATTTTTTTCACCATAGCTAATTTTATATGCATTTGTTTCCAGACTAAGTCCCTCAATTTTTATTTATTAAAAAGATTCTAGCTTTTAATTAATTAAATTAAAGTATTGACACCCTCAGATGTTATATTTTGCTCAACACTTAAAAAATATTTTGATAATTTTTGTACAGTTTGTTTCAATTCAAAATTAATAATCCCAAGGTTCAAAAATGCTGGAAATATAACTGATAACTTAATAATTTGCGTAATAGATTGAAGAATGATTATAAAACCTTCATTATCTAGATGATCTCCCGCCTGAATTGAGATACATTTTATATCATTGTCATCTTTAATTGTCTCAAGACCATTTTCAGCCAAGGCAATAATTCCTGCGCATATAGCTCCGAATGAAATATGTTGATCTTCATCCTCATTGAGATGTGCTTGATCTAATGCGATGATTAAACCATCTTCACTAAATATAGTGGAATTTAATACATTTGTTTTTTCTCTAAAATTTTTTAAGATTTCAATAATATCTCTTTCTCTTAAATTAGCCATTTTCGGCAATAACCTCCTTTTCTTTAACATTATTCTTATTTGGAGCATTTAAAATAATTTTAAGTAATTCTATTATTGCATCCTTTACACCTATACTATATTTGCCCGAACCCTCGTATACTGTCTCACCTATCATATTTGAAATCATTTCACATCCATGAAAATCTTCTCTATCGGATTTATTAGCAATAATTTTCATAGGAATATCAGCTCCTAAAACTATTTTAATCTCTTCAAAAACTACTAATCCATTTCCGATATTTGCTAAATCGCAGCCATCAATTAAAAGGATAACTCCATTACTGCCTTTCGCGAGGATTTTACGAACTGCTGAAAATTGAGTTTGACCTGGACTCCCTTTTAGTTCAACATATTTTAAATACCATCCCAAATATTCATCTTTATCTCGCAAATACTCGGTTTTACTCATTAAAACTCCTTCTGTTTCAAATTCTAAATTTGGTCTTGCCCATACTAGCCTACCTAAATCAAAACCTGTTGTTGTAGTTGTTTTTTCCTCATTAAATGCTTTACTTAATTCTTTTTCTACATGTATCGCTTTTTGATCAAGAGTATGAATTAATGTACTTTTCCCAGAATTAAAAAATCCTGTTACAAATATTTTGATAGGTTCCATTATTATTATACCCATATTCTTTTTTTTTAATGAAAATCCTTTATTTTTTTATGTTTTTTGAATTTAAATCTTATTAAATTATATGATAATTGTTAATAATCTTGTTTTTTTATAGATAAATCTAATTAAAATAAAATTATATAAAT
>JBHLNT010000249.1:0-5542 GCA_048941265.1 Promethearchaeota archaeon | reverse complement strand
CCTGCTTGAATTGCTCTTTTTGCTCCAGCAGCAAAAAGATCTTCCAATCTAACAATATCCTCAACTGTCATTTCTTTGCAGATAGCTCCGGTCTGTTTTAAGGTATCTGGCCAGGATGGAACCATAATCTCATAAGCAGAAGTTAGATGTAATAAATCAACAGTGGAGGGCCCTCTTGGCTCTATTTCAAAACCGAATAATGAAGCTAAAACAAATCCAATCAAACCCCCATCGGCCAATTGCATTCCAATTTTAGCCCCGTATTTGTGTACTTCATCGGTAACTTTTTTATATGCTGGAATATTTACATCTTTTCCTATATTCGCACTTACATTTCGGGCACTTAAAATTTCTGGTTCTACACTTACCGCTTCATATGTGATCATTCCTGCCCCTCCACGAGCCTTTGTCTGATGAATTTTAAATGTTTTTTCTGTTGGACATCCATTAGCATCTGATGACATGGAAAGCATGGGTGGAAAGGCTAATCTGTTTTTTACCTCCATCCCTCTAATAGTTATAGGATCACTTAATTTTGGCATTTTTCCATTTCACATCTGGTTTTGTAATCTGTTTTTACAATAATTTAAAAAAATAGAAAAAAAGAATTTTTTAAGGTAATGCTTGATCTAATAATTCTGTCAGATCAACCATTTTAAGATCGGAATTTGAAGCTATAATTGCGTCAGATAAATTTCTATAGCAGAAAGGGCAGATGCTAACTATTATTTCCGCGCCTGTTTCTTCAGCTTCTCCAATACGAGCTTTAGCAATTTGTAATGCTAATTCCGGAAACCCCTTCTTTACTCCTCCTCCAGCGCCACAGCATTTTGTATTTTGCTTGATCGTTTTCATTTCTACAATATCTGCCATCTTACTCAAAAGTTCTCTTGGCTCCTCATAGAGGGGATTAACTCCCTCTTTCATTCCAGCATTTCTTCCCGTATGGCAAGGATCATGATAGGTAGCCTTAATACCTAAATGTTTTAATTGAATATTTCTCTCATTTATTATATTTCGAACTAATTCAACTGTATGAAGTACTTCTATACCTAATTCTTCAAGATAATCTGTATAGTCAGTTTTAAGTGTTCTATAACACCCAGCACAGCTTGTTAGTATCGTCTTAACACCACTCTTCTTGAATAGTTCATAATTTTTTGTTGCAACTGCATTAAACGCAGTAAGATCTCCCGTTCTCTTCCCAACACTTCCGCAACATACTTCTTTGTCTCCAAATACAGAAAAATCAACCCCTAATTTTTTAAGGACTTTTGCTGTATTTATTGCTACAGTTTGAATCTCTGGAGTTAATGCAGCAGTACACCCCACGAAATAAAGATACTCGGCTGTCTCAGTACTCGCATCTTTTATCTTAAAATCGAGTTTATCTATCCATGTAGCTTTTTCCTTATTATCACGCTGATATGGATTTAATAACTCCAACATCGCTTTATTCATTGGAACGTGTGCTTCTAATCCGCAACCAGCATCCACTAATTCAGCTCTTAAAGCTTCATAAATTGCGGCGTTATCCATGTCATACGCACAAGTTTCCGCACAGGCATTGCATGTTGGGCATTGAAAAATAACTTCGGCCATGTCTTTGCTTAAATCTAGTTTTCCTTGCCAGAGAGAACGCACAATCTGCATTTTTCCCCTTCCGAAAAAAGGTTCAAAACCGGGTGTATTCTCTCTTGCCACGCATACTCCCCACTTTGGAGGGTCTTCAGTATAATCTGTGGCTTCTCTGCAATCTCCACAACCTATACATTGCAGGATTATATCGCCCATCCTGGCGAAATGTTTAAATTTTTCTTTTGGATCAAATTCAGTAATTTTTTCTCACCTATATTTTATTCTTTTACAATATATTTTGACATATCATCTTCATAACTATACATATGAAATTTGGTTGGGCTGAGTAGAAAATTCGGATCCACTGCCCTTTTCATATCTTTAAAAAATTTTATAAATTCAGGGTTATATGCACCAGCTTCAACTATTGATTGTGAGATTGCCTCACCTAACCAATAATGTACACCTCCATAGCGAACTTGGTTTCTTAATTTTTTATGCCATAAATTCATTGCGATTGCGCGTTGCTCATCTACATTATCGGCAATAAATCCTCCCACAAATACACAATTTCCGTTAGGTAAAAAATATAAGATCATAGCATATACAGACATGCTCCCGGGTGGAAATTCACTCCTATGTTTCACATCAAACTCGCTCGCTTTTTGAACGATTTCAGGGATGGCTGAAATTGCAACTTTATGGCACGTGGTACACGAGATTTTAGGAGGAGCTGCTGATATTCCCGCATTAAAATAATTAAAGGCATATTTTAAATTAAAATGCCAATCTTTTGCTAATTCAGCATCTGGGTCTATTTCTTGAAATTCAAATTCTCGGGCAGCATTATCTTTTGTTATAATTTCGTGGACTTTCTCCGTATAAATCTCTAAAATACGTGGATCTGTCGCTTCAAGATGTAATGAAAATACGGGGCCTTTTAATCTAGGTCTTTTAAGAGGTTTATTTTCAGCCTGACTTGCCTGAAGTTGCATTATTATAAGAGGGATTACGATCATGTCGCGTATGCCTTCACCCACCTCTTTCCTTAATTTATGTGCTAACTCGAACACCTTATTATAATCGTTTTTTAAAAGGATATAAGTTCTAAGCGCTTTATAGGGAGGATCTGGGTGTAATCTTATGAACGCCTTGGTCTTTATACCCATAATTCCTACATCTCCCATAAAAAGCCCCGTAAAGTCCGGAGCCACTCCATATCGGCAAAAAGGTGCAGCATATCTATTAGCAGCGGCTCCTGTTCTTACGATTGTACCTTGAGGATTAGGAAGAACAACCTCAACACCTAAACAATTATCTGGGGCCAAGCCATATTTGGTGGAGCCAAATCCTGCACTGCTATTTGAAATACTTCCACAAACAGTCGCAGAATACCCACTGCCCGGACCAACAAACCCTGAAGTGTATCCTCTTGGGTGCAGTTCAGAAACTAATGCCCCCCATGTTACTCCGCATTCTACTTCGCAATAATAGTCGTCTTCATTAATTTCAATAATATGATTCATTCGAGTAAGATCTAAAAGAATGCCTTTTTCCGAGACAGAGCCGCCCACTAAGTCCGCACCTCCACCTCTTGGGACCATATGGATTTTATATTTATTGGCAACTTTAACAATTTCAGAAATCTCTTCCGGCGTTTCTGGTCGGACAATCATATCTGCCCATCTGTCAGGATATGCAGGATCTACATTGCGTGAATACGCAGCCTTCATAAAATCCTTATCAGTAATATAGTCCGATCCAATAACCTTCTCAATTTCTTTATACGCATCTTTAACTTTAGACATTTTTTCCCACTTTTTTTAATATTTAGTATGGATATATTAATTTTTTAAAAAACTCTATTTAATCTTCATTATCTTTAGCGATATGTTTTGAAATATCATCTTCATAGCTATACAAGTGAAATTTATTTGGACTCAGCAAGAAATTAGGATCCACTGCTTTTTTCATGTCCTTGAAGAATTGGCTGAACTCCGGGGTATACGCACCGGCCTCAACTATTGACTGAGAAATTGATTCTCCGAGCCAGTAATGGACTCCTCCATAGCGAACCTGGTGTCTTAATCTCTTGTGCCACAATTTCATCGCAATTTCACGTTGACTTTCAATATTTTTGGCATTGAAGCCCCCAACAAAAACACAGTTCCCATTTGGTAAAAAATAAACTAGACCAGCCCAGTATGATATTGCTCCTTCTGGGAACTCTCCACTATGCTTGCTATCAAATTCTTGTGCTTTTTTAGATAACACTGCCATACCGGAAATCGGCACTTTATGACATGTAGTGCAGGTTATAAACGGCGGAGCGATCGAAATTAACGGTTGGAAATAATTGAAAGAGCCCTTTAGATTATAATCCCACTTTTCTGGTACTTCTATACTTGGATCAAAGTCCGTGTATGTTACTTGTTGAGTTACGTCATCTTTCGTAAAAATTTCAGTCGCTTTTTCGAGATATACATCTAATATTCTCTGTTCGGTTGCTTCCAATGTAATAATACCCAATGGACCCCTTATTCTAAGTCTTTTAGCAGGTTTCTCCTGTGCCCGGGACGCCATCATTTGCACAATCATTAGTGGTGCAAAAGCTAAATCTTTTAATCCATCTCCCACCTCTTTCCGTATCCGGTGTGTTACTTCAAAAACTTTTTGCCAATCGTTTTTTTTAAAAAGAAACATTAGTGATTTTTTATATGGAGGATCCGCAAAGATTCTCAAAAATGCTTTTGTCTTAATGCCCATAGTTCCTACATCTCCCATAAAAAGGCCTGTAAAGTCCGGAGCTACTCCATATCGGCAAAAAGGTGCAGCATATCTGTTTGCGGCTGCCCCTGTACTTACGATAGTACCTTGAGGGTTTGGGAGGACCACCTCTACGCCTAAGCATATGTCCGGTACCAATCCATATTTAGTTGAGCCACCGCCTGCTGTGCTATTTGAAAGCCCTCCACCTATAGTTGCAGAGAAGCCGGATCCCGGGCCAGTCACACCTGTTGTATAACCTTTAGGAAGCAATTCAGAAAGTATTTTACCCCAGGTAACTCCACAATCAACTACACAGTAATAATCATCATAATTTACTTCTAAAATCTTATCCATCCGTGTAAGATCTAACAGGATTCCTCCTTGGGTCACGGCACCTCCGACTAAATCAGCACCCCCTCCCCGAGGTACCATATGAATTTTATATTTATTCGCTATTTTTACAATCTCTGACACTTCTTGTGGAGTTTCAGGACGGACAATCATATCGGCCCACCGGTCCGGAAAAGCAGGATCAACGTTTCGGGAGTAAGCAGCTTTCATGAAATCTTTATCTGAAATGAAATCGGAGCCAATTACCTTTTCGATTTCATTATACGCATTTTTAACTTTTGATATTGTATTTCACCTTTTTTTAATTAGATCTGATAATTTTAATTATTTTCTTTTTTATTTAATATTAATATTTTCTCTTTCTCTTCTTCAAAATAATTTATTTAGCTATTATTTTAGATAGCTGTGTTTTTTCAATTTTATTAAATAAATCCTTAATTTTTGAAAGTCTTATTATCTTTTTTTAAATTTTAACCTTAAATTATTTAAATGTTATGACGTAAAATCTTAATTAATTTTACTCAAATGCCTCTAATTTATTACTTTCTTTTTTTAATTGAATTAAATCTTTTATCTGGCTATCCCATGTGCTTGTTTTTATGTTACTATGTTCCCATTCTTGTTTTAATGCAAATTTTTGAATCGATAACCTGCTAGATCTTGGTAATTCTTTTTTAAATTCAATATATCTGGGAACCATAAAGAACGCCGTGTTTTTAACTAAGAAATTATATAATTCCTCATAAGAGAGATTGCTACCTTCTTTTATGACGACACAAATTTTAATATCTTCATCTAGGCTTTCCTCACTTGGTACTCCAAACGCTGCAGATTCGAGTATATC
>JBHLNT010000057.1:0-24176 GCA_048941265.1 Promethearchaeota archaeon | reverse complement strand
CAAGAAAAGTTTATTGGGAAGAACAGCAAAAATATTACTGTATTGGAATTATAGAGAGAATCATTGATGAAAAACACAGAATCTCTAATTTTTATTCATTTGATAGAGAGGATCCTTTAAGGAAATATGTCTTACCATATATTCCATCGTTTTATGTTATGAGCATCTTGCCTGAATATTATGAAAATTTAATTAATGATACGCTTAAATTATTTAATAAAACAAGTGTATTTTCAAATATTAGAACCATCAAATTGAGTTATCAAGAAAAGAAAGTTCTCTATTTAGAAGAATATGTGGTTGAAGAGGGTATCAAGAAGTCCTATGGTGTTATCTTGATACCTGAGGTTCTAAATATTGAGGAAGGTAAAAATTTATCCTTCTTTAAAAGAAATTTAAGAAGTGTTTTAGACGCCCATAAGGAACTAAGAGATGTTCTTTTCATTATAAATGAAAATTTCGTATTCGAAAGTTGGCCTACTGAATCAGAAGAAGATTTAGATAATATAAAAAAATGCTTTGATTGTTAAATCTAGTAAAAATTTGAAAATAATGAGTATTAATATGGAAAATAAAGAATTTCATCAAATTTATAAGATAGATGAGAAACGTTTGAATACCCACTATGAAAGAATTAGAAATCAATCGCCCGACTTATCTCAAACTGAAATAATAGCAAAATTTTTACTCAGCCAATCTATTGGAAACTCATATGGTCAAGTTTTAATGGTTCTTAATTATTATAAAGAGAAAATAAGCGAAAATGTTAGTGTGTTAGATCTAGCTTTTGAATGGATAAGAGGTCAAAGTATCCGTTTAGAATATAAAAAACACCTTAATCAAGCACAGTATCCGAATTTAGATTTAGCTATTGATGATTGCATTTTTCTCTTTTTCCTACATTATGATAAGCGACTTAGGCAAATACTTAAAAAAGATATAAAAGAGTATGAAATAAGTGCGCTTTATGAAACATTTTTTAGCCCAGACAGTAAAAATATCAATATAATTAAAGTTCTAGAAGAACATAAAAGCATCGTTCCTACTTTTTTTAAAGAAACTAAAAGAATCGATACAAGTATAATTACCTTACGAAATGGCCTATCAGAAGTTATAAAAGAAGATTATGTTAAATAAAATTCATTTTTATAAATAAAATTCGTGAGAAAGTGTAAAATACTAAAGAAAATTTGTTCTATAAAAAAAAAGTACATTTTCTAAAAACTTAAACTTAAAATTATACAATTTATTGATTAATTAACTAGCAAATTAGGGATAAAAAGACTTTAATTATAATAATCTTCAAATGAAAGACGACGAAAGAATATTGGGACTGTTCTTTTCTGATAAAGATAATTTAATTTATGATAATATCAAATTTTCTGAAAATTTATCTGAAGAGAGTAAAAATCAACTTAATATGCTCTCGTATAAGTTTTTAGGGCCTATTTTTTTAACTGCAGCAAGTAGCAATGGAGATACCTGGAAGATTGAGAAAATTGAATCTTCTCTGTCTCATTATCAGGGGAGGCTTTCTGATATTTTACAATCGTTTTTTAGTCTTAATTCATCGATAAAGTCCGAAGAAGGAGTCTCTAATCTATTTACTTTAATCGGAAGTCCACACACCGAAGATATTAAAGATATTTATAACATCCTAACAAAATTTGTCCATCCGAGCATACTACAAGGTAAAATTGTGAATGAAGATCTTTTAGGGAATAAATTTCTCTTCCATAAATTTATAAAATCAGAATTAATTCGAGGGCTTCATCTTATAGATTATTCTCTTGGATCTACACGAAAGATTTATTGGGAAAAACAACATAACTACTCTTGTGTAGGTTTAATTGAAAGAATTATTACAGAAAGAAGTAAAGTATCAAATTTATATACATATGATGAAAATGATCCTTTAAGGAAAAAGGCGATAAATTTAATACCTTCATATTATATCATGTGTATTTTACCAGATTATTATGAAAATCTAATAGGTGAGACTTTAAAACTGTTTAATAAGACTAGCGTATTCGCTAATATTAGATCAATTGATCTTAGTAATCAAACTAAAAAAGTAATTTATTTAGAAGAATTTCATATTGAAGCTAAAACTAAGAGAAGTTATGGGGCAATTTTAGTACAGGTTGATGAAATATTAAGTACACCTAAAAAATTTTCTTTCTTTAAAAAGAATTTAAGGTTAATTTTAGATGGGAATAAAGAATTAAGTGAAATTTTAAAACTCTTCAATGTGAATTTTAAACTTAAGAAGTGGGAAACTCAAACTGACGAGGGTCTTAATCATATATCAGCAATTCTCGATAATAGTAAGAATTGAAAAATATTTGGAAATTTTGAATAATATGAATGATACGAGATATGAAGACATCTATAAAATCGATAGAGAGCGTTTATTAAAGTATTATGAACGAATTAAAAATCAGAGTAAAGGAGAAACTAAGACAATTAATACCATTACAAAATTTTTAAACAATCAATCTATTGGTGCATCATTTGATGAGGTTTATAATACCTTAAAATATTTTGAAGATAAAATTTTCGCTGGAAAAAGATTATTGGATTTAGCTTTTGAATGGTTAAGGGCTCAAAAAATACGATTAGAGTACAAAAAATATCTGATAAGAGCACAATACCCAAATAATGATTTATGTTTAGCAATTGATGATTGCATCTATCGGTTTTTTTTAGACTATGATAATTTTATTAGGAAATTGTTTAAAAAAGAGCTTCGTGAATATAATTTTAGTGCGCTTTATGAGATATTTTTTAGTCCTTTCGATAAAAAGAATCTTATAATAGAAGATATAATACAGCACCATATCCATAATATTCCAACCCATTACTCTGGTTCTCTTAAAATAGATACAAGAATTATGACATTAAGAGAAGGATTATCTAATATTATAGTAAAGGATTATGAAAATGTATTATTTGCGAGAAGAGAAGAAGAAAAAACGAAATATTCTGAAATTTCGACCCAGATTACGCAGACTCCTGAAACTTCTTGCGAATTTAATGGTACTAACATCGAAAGAATAATTAAGACTTATTGTTTTAATAAGTTAGAAATCCAACCAAAAACATTGGAGGGTTCGATTACTAATTTCTTAAATTCATATTTTAAATTTGGAACATTTTACATTTTCGAGGAATTCGAACCTTTATTAATTAATAATTTGGCTGAATACATCAACTTAGGACTAACTGAAAGGATAAAATCATCCTATTCTATTGAAATTCTAAAAAACAATATTTCAGACTCAATCAAAGAATTTCGTTCAGTAAATCAAAATAAACGACTAGATGGAGCTGCTTGGGTAAATGATTTAAAACCGGTACTTACTGATTTTTTAAAAGATTTTTATAGCAATTTATTTAAATAAAAACGAAGTTTACGTAATAAATGATTTTTGGTATTTTAAACTTCAATTTAAAATTTTAAATAAAAAACTAATTTGGTTTTTTCTAAACCTTAGGAACTTTAAAATATGATTTAAATTAGTATGATATATATAGGCGATTTAACTATATCAGATCATTAACAAAACAATTCTAATGAAAACTACAGATCTAATCTTAGGGCTATTCTACTCAGATGAGAATAACATAGTATTTGATAATATTAAATTATCAGAGAGTGTGGAAAAAGATTTAACTGAATTAAATCGTAAACAATTAAAAATGCTTTCATTACGGTTTTTAGGACCCCTATTTTTGACTTCCAAAATAGAAATTGGAAAAGGTTGGAAAATCGAATTACTTGAAGCTTTCTTATCTCAACATCAAGAAAGGACAATTGATGTGGATTTGTTACAATCTTTCTTTAGTGTAAATTCCTCTATTGAAACTGAAGGGGGAGTTTCAAACCTTTTTGCTATTATTGGATCTCCCTATACTGAAGATGTTAAAATTATCCATAATTTAGTCACAACTTTCATCCATCCAGGTATCGTTCAAGGGAAAATTGCCAACGAATCAATTAAGGGAGAGAATTTTGAGTTTCAAGATTTTATCCGCAAAGAATTAAAACGTGGAGTTAATGTGATTAATTATTTTCTTGGATCCGCAAGGAAAATGTATTGGGAGGAGCAACAAAAATATAGCTGTGTAGGATTCATTGAAAGGAGAAATACTATTGAACCAAAGATCGCTAATGTCGTTTCAAATCTTTATACATTTGATGTAGACGATCCACTAAGATTTGCCTCATTAGATTTTATTCCTTCTTTTTATGTAATGTCTATATTACCAACTTACTATGAAAATCGAATAAATGAAACATTAACTTTATTCAACAAAACTAGCATTTATCCTAATATCAGATTAATAAGGTTAAGCAATCAAAAAAAAAAAGTTATTTATTTAGAAGAATTTCTCTTGGAAGATAAGACAAAACGGAGTTTTGGTGTCATTTTGATTTCAGAAAATGAATTTATTAAAGAAGCACATAATTTAGCTTTCTACAAGAAACAATTAAGATTTATTTTAGACAAGAATAAGAATATGGAAAAATCTATCATTAAAATCAACTCAAAAATCAACCCATTCGATAATTGGGATACGCTTTCAGATGAAGAACTAGAAAAAATTAAAAACGACCTTGATTTTGGGTGGTGAATCCATGATTGAAGATATAGAATATATACTAATCTTTAAAATTGACAAAAATAGATTATATAGTTATTATGAAAGAATTGCCAACCAATTTCAAGGT
This sequence comes from Promethearchaeota archaeon, assembly GCA_048941265.1. GTDB lineage: Archaea > Asgardarchaeota > Lokiarchaeia > Sigyniarchaeales > SOKP01 > LW40-45. The sequence goes on along the minus strand of JBHLNT010000057.1, from coordinate 19,441 downwards.
TTTACTCCTATTCAAATTATAGCTAAATTCCTGAACGGTCAATCAATAGGTACTACAATGCAAGAGGTCCTCATTGTCCTTGAATATTATAAGGATAAATTAAATATACAACGAGAACTCTTGGACTTTGCTTTTGAATGGATTAGAGCGAATAAAATGCGCTCTCATTATCTTAAATACTTGGGGAATGCCCAATTTCCGGATTATGAAATTGCAGTAGATGCTTGCATTTTTCTATTTTTTCAGAGATATGACCAAATCCTAAGAAATTTGTTTAAAAGTGAAATAGAAGAGTTTGAAATAGGTACGTTATATCATATTTTTTTTAGCTCCCCCGAGGACGAAGACTTTGATTTTAATAATATTTTACAAGAGCAAAAAAATAGAGTCCCTAATATTACTCTAGAAAATAATAGAATCGACATCAGTTTATATACTTTAAGGAATGGTTTATCTAACATTATTAGAAAAGACTATAACAAAACCAAACGGCAATAAAGGGTTATAAATATTATTAAAGTGAGGTACTCATTTTAAGAACTATCTCGAACCAATGGAAAATATTTTAAAGCCTTAATTCTAAGATAAATCTTAAGAATTATATTCGATTATATTAGGATAAAAACCTATATTTTGAATAACGTAATTCCATAATATTAAAATAACTATTATTCAAGATTGTTAAGAAAAGCGGATGATGTTCGAATGAGTGAAGATGAGAGGGAAGAGAGAAAAATTAGTGATGAAGAAAAATTAGCTCAAAAAGTTGATTTTGATTCCATTTTCGATCTTAAACTTTCTGTTGAGGAGTATAGTGTAAAATTACAAGAATTATTAGACAACAGTGGACTTGGAATTGTAGAGAAACGCAAGCAATTTCGACAGAAAGTTCAGGAATTTAAGGATGAAAAGCGTAAACCTCATCATGAATTAGATAATGATAAAAGATATTATTAGATTAGAAATCTTCGAAGACTTTTATTAATTTTTTACGAATTATGGGATTTGATTCTTTTTCTACATGTTTCTTTAGCTTTTTGTAAACTGATGGGTTGTTTAGATACTTATTGATTAATAAATTAATAACTGCCCATCGTACTGAATCATCTGGGTCCATAACCAATGGCATTAAAAATTTTAAATTATTTATATTATCTTCTTTGCCTAATTCCATTACTGCCCGGGCTCTAATTTCGAAATCTGGATGATATAACTGAAAAATCTTTGGATTCTTAGATTGTTTTGTTTTTATATGCTTTATTAGGGCATTAAATATTTCTTTTTTGAATTTATGTTGCTCATCCATTTCGTTTATTGCAGCTGTAAGCTCTGGTTCTGCTTTTTTACCTAATTTTAATAAACTTTCAAGGGAGAGAAAAAACTCTTCAGATAGATTTAATTTTAAATTATTGACTAATTTTTTAATTATTTTGTTATCAATTTTCGAAATTTTTACATAATGCCAATTCTCTTCATCCACGTTTATATTATCCCCTAAATGATCCACTTAATCATCTAATAATTTTTTCTATTTCTTTTAAAAATTAAATAGTTGTCATTTTTTAATTACTTTATTATTAAAATGAAAATAATAAAATAGATCCTAATTAATCGCTTCTGATATTAATGGCAAACTAGAAAATAAATAAGTGATTAATAATAAATGAACTTTCGACAAAAATAATTTGAGTTCATTTTATACCAATTCTAAAAGAGACATTTCAATTGAATCTGAAATCAATTCAGTCACATCATTATATAAAATATCTTGTTTTAGATCTTTTGAGGATTTCTATCTTAAAAGTATTTTTATTTACGAAAAAATTATTCTTTTTATGTTTTATACCATATATAAAAAGGTTGGATTTAATTGAATGAGTTATTCTCAGAAATTGATGATATTTTCCATTCTAAGTCTCTGGCAATATATGGTGTGAGTAGGAAAGGTGGTTTGGGAAATATTTTACTACAAGGTTTTATTGATCAAGAATTTCCTAAGATATTTATCATAAATCCTAGAGTATCTGAACCTAATATTAAAATTATGGGAATACCTGTTTTCTCAGATTTGAAATCTATTGGAGAGCCTGTAGACTTAGTGATCTGTTCCACTCATCCTAAATTCGTTCGAGATATCATTGTTGAATGTGGGGAAAATGGAGTGAAAGCAGTAATAATTTTCTCAGCTGGATTTGGTGAAAAAAATGAACAAGGTAAAAGTGCTGAAGAAGAATTATTGAAAATTGCTCGAAAATATAAAATAAGATTAATTGGACCAAATTGCATGGGATTATATTGTCCCAGTTCAAAACTTTCGTTCTTTCCAGCCTTACCGACACAATCGGGTCCGTTAGGATTGGTTAGCCAGAGTGGTTCAATCGCCAATCTTATGGGTTTTTTAGCTATGTTGAAAGGAATATTTTTTTCAAAAGCCATAAGTTATGGTAATGGTATTGATTTGAGTTTCAATGACTTTTTAGAATATCTCGGAGATGACCCTAACACTAAGATCATAGCCAGTTATATGGAAGGGGTTAATGATGGAAGAAGATTCATTAATTTGGTAAAAAAAATAAAAAAACCTATAATTATTTGGAAGGCTGGGGCCACGCCCGCCGGTTCAAAAGCAGCTCACTCACATACAGGGTCTTTATGTGGAAATAATAAGTTATGGAATAATGTATTTGATCAATATAGGGTGATCAGGGTCTATAATTTGGAAGAAATGATTAGTATGATCCAGGCATTTATCAATCCTATTCCAGTAAGAAATTGTCGAGTAGCTATTCTTTCAGGACCAGGAGGACCCGCCGTATCGGCGGCTGATGCTTGTGAGATGAATAATCTAAAGTTGGCAGAATTGACAAATGACACAAAATTGAAACTCCAAGAAATAATACCTGAATTCGGTTCAAGTATTTCAAACCCTATAGATTTAAGTCTTCAAGTACAATTTGATCCAATGTTGGAGAAAAACGCATATGAAATAGTAGGAATGGATCCTAACGTTGATATGATACTTATTTGGTTGTCGATGTTAAATCCTCGATACAAGGACTTAATTAAATTACAAGAAAAAATTTCTAAACCAATTGCTCTTGTATCTGGCATAGATGTGAATGTTTCGCGGGATTCTTTCAGTGGTAATATCAAACGATTTATTCAGATAAGAGCAAAAAATGTTCCTAAAATAATAAATGATATGAATAAGAAAGGGATTTCAATACATCCGAATGAACAACTTGCCGCTAAGGCATTATATAATATTTATCGGTTTTCTAATAAATGTAAGTTTGATAATATTTAAGTTAATCTTACTAATTTAATCGCCTGATGAGGGCAGAATGAAATACATTCACCACATCCAGTACATTTAGATTTATCTATTTTAAGTAAATGTGAAAAAAGTCCAATCAGATTTTGAGGTATAGCTTCCATTGGACATTTATCAATACATTTCCCACATCCTAAACATGCTTTAACATTTAATACTGCTACCTGGGAATTAGAGACCGTTTTTGTCATATTTTAAATTAAGATATCAGAAATCTATTATTTTTATAATAAAAGCAAATTTAAGTCTGTTTTCTTCGAAATTCGGCATACTCGCATAATTTCTTAATACATGGAATGGGTCTATCCCATAACCTAAAAAGAAAGGCACCATTTTCCCTTAACTTCTTAGACCAAAAACTATTAAAACTCTGGGGGCTGATGTGAAAGATTGGAACTGAATATTTATATGAATTATTGATCGTTGGTTGAATTAATTTTTTGTTTAACTCTGCACTTTTTTCAAGATTTTGTTTTTTAAAATCAGCATGGGAAGCAATATGCTCGTATTTAAGATAATGATCCATTACATCTTGAAAACCTACCACCCCATATTGAATTAAAACATCCACTTCACCAGATTTCATTAAAAGTTCTGGTAATGTAATATAATAATAAGGAAGGTTCATATCAAACGTTACATCTACCGGATTCTTAAAACTGGCTATAGGTGGTAACATACTTTTTAATTCTTCTTGTAAATCATCTGAAAATTCTGGTACAATTAATCCATTTTTTTCGGCATTATTAGCAAGCATAGCTCCAGGACCTCCGGAGTTAGTTATGATCCCTAATCTATTCCCTTTTGGCAGTATCCCTCTTATTAATACTTGAGCAATATCTAAGAAATCTTGAACTTTATCTGTTTGTATAATACCAGATTCTTTAAATACCACCTCATAAATTTTACCATTACCGCCAATTGAACCAGTATGACTTGTTAAAGCGCGATTTCCAGCCTCTGAACCCCCACCATATATGGCAATAATGGGTTTTTTTGGTGTAATTTTTTTGGCTAATTCTAAAAATCTTTTACCTTGTTTAACTTCTTCAATATAGAGTCCAATCACTTCAGTCTGATCATCATCTTTATAATATTCCAAACAATCTACTATATCAATATTTGCTTCATTACCAACCGAGATTGATTTTCCTAAACCTAAATCTAAATTCTCTGGATCAAAATAGATGTGACTAGATAGAGTTCCACTTTGAGAAGCTATTGAAAATTTATTACGCTTTATTTTTTCCCAGATAGAGATATTAAATGCTTTTTTCTCATTTTCAGGATCTAACCAATTATTAAACACTCCTAAACAATTTGGACCAATAAATCGAATCCCATATTTATCTGCAATTTCGCAAATTTCCTCTGTAAGTGTATTGTTTCTATCATCTAATAATTCTCTAAATCCTCCAGAAATGAGGATAATTTTTTTCACTCCTTTTTCACCACATTCTTTAAAGATTTCAGGGACAATTTTAGGTGGTAAAACGATTATAACAAGATCCGGAGTCTCTGGAACCTCAGTAATATTCTTATAAGCTTTAAAACCCATTACTGAATCGAGACTTAAATGAATGGGATAAATTTTTCCGTCATATTTCGAGATTATCATATTCATTAGTTGAATACAAGCTAAAGATGCTCCAGAATTATTCGCACCGTAGATTGCAACACTTTTAGGGTTTAATATCTCGTGAATAAAATGAGTACTCATATTTTGTTGAAAAATATTTCATCATTTTAAAATCTAAATAATGAAAAATAAAAAAAAATTTGGGAAGAAATAGTTTATTTGTCATTTATTATTTCTATATTTTACTTTCCATAAAGGTTCATAATTAAAGTTGAAAATCTTTCTTCATCAACTTAATTATAGTTGTAAACAATCGGAAATTATTAAAAATAAAAGTATCTATATTCAATCAAAGAGATTTAAAAGATGATATACAAAACTTATTGATAAACAAAAAAAGGATGGTATATATTGACTTTATTTGAAAAGTTAGATAAAAAAGAGCTTAAGGAGCTTCTTGTTAAAAATTGGATGACGCATGATGGCATGTGGTTTCTAAATGCATATCTATCTCTTGGGATCAAGACGGCCAATAAACTAAACAAGTCTGCGATAAAATCTCTTGCGCCAATAGAAAGTGCTCGAATTCAAAAAGCACTTGGCAAAAAAAATTTAATAATTGATACTTTTGACAAGTTGAAACAATTCATCGATGATTCATTTAGTATTGTTAAAGGTGATTTCATGAATTTCGAATATAGTTTCCCAAAAGAAAACCTTATGCACTGGGAAATGCATAAATGTTTTGCATATGAAGGTATGAAAAAAATAGGTGTTGCTGATCAATACGAGTGTGGAGTTCTTTATCGTGTAAAATGCTGGCTTGATGCATTAAAACTGGATTATAAGATTGAACCTCGAATAAAACGATGCTTAATGGCATCTGGAGAGAAATGTGAAGGAAATGTAAAATTTTTTTTCAAATAATTTAAAATTCATTTTCAATCTAAATTTTATGCTTTTAGATAATTTTAAATAAAAATTCTATTATATTTGCTTTAACTTTAATAGAAATTGGGGATAAAAATTACGTGGTATTATGACAATTAACGAAAATAATTTCAATAAGAGTAGTATAGAAGAAGCTGAGACCTATTTTAAAGCTGTTCGAATAGAAAAATATCAGAGACGTATAGTCGCTGCTATTGCACCTTTAATTTGTAAATATATACCCATGAGTGTAATGGCAATGAAAGGATTTTCATGGAGAGCCATATCTAAATGGCAAGTAGATAATAAAAGAGGGATAGACGAATTGGCAAATGAAACTCCAGCAGGTAAGATGAAAGCAGTTTTACAAATAATGGAAAACTTGGAAGTTGAATTAACCAGAATTCTACTAAAAGAGGAGGATTCTTCTAAAATCAAAAAAGCCACAGCAGAGGCTTTTGAATTTTATAAAACTAATTTTGCAAATCGTAATTAATAAATTAGGATGATTAAAAATCTTTAGAATTACGTATTTTTTTTTATTTGTTTTAAATCATAAATCATTGGAGTAAAAATAATACCATTTCTTAACTGTTCTGAGCCAACTTTACTAAAGCCTAATTTTTTATATATTTGTATAGCATTAGGCGATGAATTAACAGTTATTTGTTCTAAATCAGGCTTATTTTTTAGGCAGATTTCCTCGGATCTGCGCAGTAATTCCTTGCTAATACCTTTCATTTGAAATTCTTTGAGAACATAGAACAAAGATATATGCTCATAATTCCGAACCTCAATCATTCCAACAATATTTTCTTGAGTTTTTGCAACCATAACAAAATGGTTTGCATGAGATCGCTGTAATAATAAACGTGGTTTAACATACCTCAAAAAATGTCTTACCCCTCTTTGAGGGTAAAGATGCGCTATGAATTTGTTAAAAGTTTGAATTATAAGATCACAAATTTCATTTTCTTCTCCGGGTTCCATTAATCTATATACAGTTATCTCTTTTTCCTCCCTTTAAAGCTATATTATTCTCCTTGAATTTGAATATAGACTCTTCTATTTCGGGGGCCGTCATATTCAGCAAACATGATACCCTGCCACGTACCAAGAACCAGCCTTCCGTTATGAATTAAAATATCTAAGGATGGACCAGTTAAACTAGATTTTATATGAGCATCAGAATTCCCTTCCATATGTCTAAATGAATATTGACCACCACTTTGAGGGATTAAAATTTTTAAAAAATTGATAAAATCACTCATAACGGCAGGATCAGCATTTTCGTTAATTGTTATGCCTGCAGTAGTATGAGGAACAAAGATTCTGCAGACTCCTTCATTTATAGAACTACCTCGCACGATGTTAATAATATCACTAGTGATATTAATAAGAACTTCTCTTTTAGGAGTTTTTACCCTTAATTCTTCAAATTTTATCATATGGTTTCAATCATATTATTTATTCTTATTATTAATTTTTATTTATCTTAGGGGAAATAAAATGATTCTTCTCCTATGCCAATAAAATATATTTAAAATGAAAATTTTCAACATTTAAAATTATTAAATTTTGTGAATTATGGACAAGAAGATCGTTTTAGTCGGTGCGGGGTCGACTTCATTTGGTCCTGCAACTATAAATGATTTGTTCTTCAGTGAAGTTTTAACTGGTTCTACAATAACTCTCCATGATATAGATAAGGAAAAACTGGAGATGATATATGAACTATGCATCAAGGAAAATCAAATGAGAAACAATAAATTCAATATCGAAAGAACAACAAAAAGAAAAGATGCGTTTAAGGATGCAGATTTTATAATTAGTTCTATCGAAGTTGGAAAAAGATATCCTTTATGGCGTCAAGACAGGGAAATACCGAGGAAATATGGATCAACACAAATTTTAGGTGAATGTGGTGGACCAGGAGGGACTTTTCACGCATTTAGAATCATCCCTCCAATAATTGATATTGCCCAAGATGCCGAAAAAGTATGTCCAAATGCTTTTTTCATTAATTTTTCAAATCCTATGTCCCGAGTATGTCTAGCTATTAAAAGGTCTACACAAAAACTTAATTTTATAGGATTATGTCATCAAATAGGATTTTTTAACTTACATTTTCCCAAAATACTAAATATGAAATTGAAGGCCTTAAAAATGACAGTAGTAGGACTAAATCATTTTGGATTTCTGTTAGGATTGGAAGAGTGGAATTCTGGAAAAGATTTAATGCCTCAATTCCACTCAAAAGTTTTAGATTATTTCAAAGAACATGAGGATAGGTTCATGTTTTCTACTTTAACATTTGAAGTATACAAAAAATTTGGATATTTTCCACATGCCGGTGATAATCATATGGGAGAATATTTACAGTTTGGGGAAGAATTTACCAAAGAACAAGATATGATTGATTGGATTGACAGAACAGAAGATTTCGGAGAAGCTATTTTTTATCGGGTTTCTATAGGCTACAAAAGACTTAAAAAGAATAGATATATTAAGAGGGGCATTTTGCTTGGAGCCCCATCAGGGGAACGTGCAATTCCGATTATAGAAGAAATCTTGACTGATAAAAAGAAATATGAGAGTTCTGTAAATATCCCTAACGAAGGGCTCATAGATAATCTCCCGCAAGATCTAGTCATTGAAGGTCCTGCCATTGTTGATGGGGAGGGTGTTCATGGAGTAAAAATAGGAAATATACCTAAAAATATTGCTGCCTTACTTCGGATCGAAGCAACAATTCAAGATTTATGCGTTGAAGCTGTTTTAAAAAGATCTAAAGAATATGCAATTGCTGCTTTAGCCGTAGATCCGAATGTAGGTAGTTTTGAAATGGCAGATAACATTTTCAATGAGATGTATTCCCTTCAGAAGGAATTTTTGCCTCAATTTAAATAAATTGGTGAGTATAATTCAAATGGATTACCAACCATTAACTCAAGCAAATTTAAAAGACGTTTATGAGTTATTTAAAAGAAACGAACTTTTCTATTCAATACCTTTGGAGTATTTTCGAAGGGGAACATTTGGGGATAAAGACTTTGACCCCGATCTTACACTAATATTAGCAGATTCTAATACAAATAATGTTATTGCCACTTTAATTGCTGTAAATCGAGCGGAATATTGTTGTATAAAAGCTCTTATCGTTGAAAAGGTATTTAGAAGGCAGGGAATTGGCAAGAAAATGCTTCAAGAAATTATTAATAGAGTTAAAACTAAGAATGAAAGGATTAATTATATAAATTTTGGAGCAAGTCCCCCTAACTATTGGTTGACCGGTGTGGATGTGCGTCATACAGATTTATTGTTCTTTCTTAAAAAGAATAGATTTAAATTAATAGAAACGCGTCAGAACTTAACAGTACCATTAAAAAACTTAGATTTAAAACCTTTATCTGATAAGAAAGAATATCACTATGAACGAGTTCAATCTAAAGATTTTGAGGAACTACTAAAATTTGTGAGGGATAATTACAGTGATAGTTCCTGGCCTGAAGAGGTTCTAATGAGTTTACAGATCAATCCTCCACCTACTTTTGTTGCAAAAAATAAAGAGGGTCAAATAATTGGATGGGCAACTCATGGATTACAATTTCCGGGAGCTTTTGGTCCCACTGGAGTATTATATACAATACAAGGAAAAGGGATAGGTTCAGAACTATTAAAGTGGTGTTTGTGGGATATAAAACAGAGTGGATTAGAAACATGTACAATTATGTGGGTTGTAGGGAATACTATTAAGTTTTATTCTAAAAGCATAGGTGCTTATATTTCTCCCGTTTTTTACCAAATGACCAAAAAATTAAGAAGATAAGATTTTAATACTATTTATTCACCAAAATTTCCATGTTTACCTTTACCCTCTGTAAATTCTTTACTTCCTACCAGATATTCTCCGCTCGCTAAGGTTCTTAAACCCCATTCAAATTCATTGGTCATTGCGTCCTCTAAACTCATTCCGAACTGTTGATAAGCAGACATTCGATCATTTCTCATGCATATTTGAGGAAATTCAGCAATAAGTTTTGCTAATTTCTCGGCTTCTATCCTTGATTTCCCATCATCAACAATATGATTGGCTAAACCCCATTCAAGCGCTTCTTGTGCTGTGACTGGACGACCTGTTAATATCATCTCCAGAGCTCGACTTAATCCGATAAGTCTTGGGAGCCGAACTGTTCCCCCATCGATAAGAGGGACCCCAAATCTGCGGCAAAAAACTCCAAAAATGGCATTTCTTTCAACTACACGTAAATCACACCATAAAGCAAGCTCAAGACCCCCTGCAACAGCATATCCTGCTACAGCCGCGATAACCGGTTTTGAAAGTCGCATTCTAGTCGGGCCCATTGGACCATCACCCTCTTTATCAATTCTATTACCACGGCCCTCTGTAATTGCTTTTAAATTAGCTCCTGAACAAAAAGTTCCATGTGTGCCCCATAATACTGCCACTAGTGCTTTTTTATCTTTTTCAAAATCGCGAAATGCATCAGCAAGCTGTTGGGCAGTAATTCCATCCACAGCATTCCTCACTTCAGGATTATCGAGTACGACAGTGTAAATAGGATAGTCTTTTTCAACATAAACTGGCATGAATTAAATATAGAATTTAAAAACATAAATTTATTTCTAATCACTTCTAAAAAGATCAATTTCACTAATTCTTTTAGGTTTTTTTTCGATTTGCAAAATATTTATTAGTATAATATTCTATTCTCTACCTTAGCAATTTTTAGACGAAAATATGATGAAAGATTATTCAGAATGGAAACCAGTGTTAGATTATGAGCACGAGTCGCAGTGGGTGAATCCAAATAGACCTTGGTTTAAACATCGAACTCCAGAAGTAGGAAAATCATTACGTTTTGAACCTATCCCAGTTCATGAGTTTATTAAAACAGCAATTAATAAATATCCTAATAATGTGTGTGTTTATGATAAAGCATCAGATAAGAAATATACTTATCGGGAATTAGGGTATTACGCTGATCGGATTGCAAATGCGTTACACGAATTAGGCGTTGGGAAAGGGGATGCTGTTGGGATAATGTCTGGAAATTGTCCTGAATTTTTATTTTGCTATTTAGGAGTTTTAGAAACAGGAGCTATATTAGTACCTATCAATCCTCTTCTAACAGAATCAGATGTAATACATATAGTTCGTGAAACAGGAATTATTAAAGTGATTTTTGCTCATAAAGCCAATTATAGAATAATTAAAAAAACAAGACAAAAAATAGAAGTACCCCATATAATTTTAATTGCAACTGACACGTCAAAAGATGATGCTATTGTCCTTGATGATTTCATTAATGATAAAGCACCAAAACCTCCAGATGTGGATATTGATCCTGTTAATGATATTGCGGCATTGTTATTTACAGGAGGTACTACAGGCCTACCGAAAGGGGTAATGTTGACTCATAATAATTTAGTTTTTAACGCACTTCAAGCTATTATTGCGAATAACGACACTTTTGAAGCAATGGAAGAGAGCTTAGGTAATGAAGTAAATCTTTGTGTTTTACCGCTATGCCATGCTATGGGATTTACTGTTTTAAACATAATGTTATATCTAGCTTGGATGCTCTTGATGTTGCCTTTTGATCCAGCTGATGTTATGGAAGCAATTGAACAATATCGTATTAAAGTCTTTGTGGCTGTTCCTGTCATGTTTCAAATGGTAATCAATCATCCTGACTTTACGGAACGAGACTTATCTTGTATAGAGGTTGCAACCTCTGGTTCAGCAGCACTTGCTCCAGATTTAGCCAGAAGATGGGAAGAAGTTGTAGGCATTAAAGTTGGTCAAGCATATGGACTTACCGAAGTAACAATGATGTCCCATGGTTCATTACCTTGGTTGCCAGAGATTAATCCCGAAAGTATAGGAGTACCAGTTATAGACACAGATGTTATTATTGCAAATCCAGAAACCTTAGAAGAACTTAAATCAGGAGAGATAGGTGAGATTTTAATTAAAGGGCCTCAAGTAATGAAAGGATACTGGAATAGACCAGAAGAAACGGCTAAAGATGTTGTAAATGGATGGTTAAGAACAGGTGATCTGGGCAGAATGGATGAAAATGGCTATTTTTATATCGAAGGACGCACAAAAGATATGATTAAATATAAGTCATATAAAGTAATGGCAAAAGAAGTCGAAGAAAAATTGATGGAACATCCAGCAATTCTAGAAGCAGGTGTAATTGGTGTGCCAGATCCGAACATAGGAGAAACGATCAAGGCTTTTATCGTGCTTAAAAAAGATTATAAGGATGAAAATATTACCGAACGTGAGATCATTGAGTGGTCAAAAGATAAATTGGCAGCATATAAATATCCGCGTCAAGTGGAGTTCATAAAATCATTACCAAGAACTCCTATAGGAAAAATTTTTCGAAGAAAGTTAAGAGAGATGGAATTAGAAAAGAAAGAGAAATCTCTAGCGCCTCTATAGACTTTTAAAAAAGATTACATTAGGAACTGGCTCGTATAACTGGTAAAAAGTAAACTTATTATTGGACTTTAATTAAATTAAGGTCTACATTAACTACACAATCTAAAGAGCGATTGACGATTTCAATTTATCAATTGAAATTAAGATAAAATCGATGAAATTCTCAAATCATACGTTTCCGTATGATTTATGGCGATTGGAACATTAATTTTTTGGAGATTATATGACATCACTTCTCAAAAGTCCGCAGAAATTAAAGCCAAATTAAGAGAATTAGGATTATAGTTCTAATTCTATATTATTTTAAAAAACAATTCAAGAAGAAATTTAAGCAGTATATAATGAAATAATATATATTACATTATTGAATTAAGAGTTAAATCATTAATAAAATCAAATATCAAATTGAAAAAGGTTAGGAAAAAGATGACATTCAGGTTTTTATCTAAGCAGGCTAAATTATGTGTAAATTATAGCGTCGAGGTTCAAAAAGGTGAATCTGTGTTAATTCAGGGTTCTGCCGAAACAATACCGCTAATGAATGAAATTTATAGGGAAGTTCTTCGTGCTGGTGGTCATCCTATGACCAATATCATGGTTCCGGGGCAAGATTTTATTTTCTATAAAGAAGCTCAAGATCATCAACTGGATTATTCAAATCCTTTTGAATTATATTATATCAAAAATTTCGACATTGCTATTCGGATCCGAGGGCTTACAAATACACGAGAACTTTCTAATATCGATCCAAAAAGAATTCAGAGGGCTCAGCTTGCACAAGCAGAATTTTGGAAGACATTTTTCGGGAGACAAGGTACTGGAGAATTAAAATGGGTCGTTTTACCTTATCCTACTATCGGTATGGCTCAGGAAGCGAGCATGAGTCAGGAAGAATTTGCTGATCTTATTGAAAAAACATGTTTACTTCATAAAGATAACCCTATTGATGAATGGAAGAAAGTTTCGCAAGATCAACAAAAGTATTGTAATTTTTTAGAAAAAATTGATGAAATCCATATTGTTGGAGAAGGCACGGATATAAAAATGTCTGTCAAGGGAAGGAAATGGGAAAATTGTAATGGAAAGAAAAATTTGCCGGATGGAGAAATATTTACTGGTCCTGTCGAAAATTCTATTAACGGTCAGATTAGCTTTTCATTTCCGGGTATCTATCAATCAAGGGAAATTGAAGGAATAGTTTTAAAGTTTAAAAATGGGAAAGTTATAAAAGGAACAGCAAAAAAGGGTCAAGAACTCTTAGAAACTATTCTTAAAATACCCGGAGCTGAACGAGTTGGAGAATTGGCATTTGCTACCAATTATAACATGAAAAAATTTGTTAAAAATATGTTATTTGATGAAAAAATCGGAGGTACAATACACATGGCATTGGGGAATGGTTGGCCTGAGACTGGAAGTGAGAATCGTAGCGCAATACATTGGGATTGTCTCTGCGATATGCGAGAAGAAGGACAAATTTTTGCTGACGGAAATTTAATTTATGAAAAAGGTAAATTCCTCGTATGATAATTAAGAAAAATCATCTGATTAAAAATAATTAGTAAATTAATTACCTTGTCGAAAAATGATTTTATACAGGTCCTTAGCGAATTTAGGTTGGTCATTGATAATTGTCGTTGAGTCTAATGTTAAAATACTGAATTTAACCATAATTTTATTTCCGAAATCAACAATACCATACCATGGCTTAGCACCAAAAACTTCTCTATATTTAACACATAAGTTTTCCACTTCGGCTAATTTGGAACGAAAAGCTTTATACGAAAATTCCATTTTAAAAGTGTATTTATGAATAATGGGATTACGTGTTTTTGATGCTTCATCGAACATTTTTCTTAGATAATTTTTATCGACTTCTTCAATCCGGGCTAATCCAGTAACTTGAGGGGATGCTACTTCTCTTTTAAATGCCTCGAAATCTTTTATTCGTCCTATTCTCTTAGTATAATTTATAATAGTAGAATTGATTATTTCTGTGTTAGATATTTGTACAATTAATCCCTCAAATGTTTCAATTATTACATTTGTTAGAGTTATTTGTCGAATAATTCCCTTAATTCCCTTAATTTTAACTATATCACCTACATCAGCTGGACTAATTATCATAAGCACGACTCCGGAAACAATATTAGAAAAAATACCTCGGGAAGCAAATGCTAAGGAGGTACTAATTGCACCGGTTAGGATTGCTGCATAAGTCGGATCGATCATCTCAAAAGCGGGAAATCCCTCTATAATAAGATATACAATGATAATAAATGATATTAAACTCAGAACAAAGCCAATTTTATTTTCTTGTTTAGCCGAGACTCTTCTTATTCGAGAAAGAATAAAAAATACCATTTTATTTAGGATATATAAAATAATACCAATAATTATAATATATACAGCAGCTTCAAAATCGGTGATAAATATTGCCATTTCTTTTATTCACCACCTATATTTGTTTTACTATTACTCTGCTCACCAAATCTCCACCCTATGAAAATTTCATTTGGATATAATTTATATAGAATATCTCTTAAGAAGGCATCAATATATTCTAAAACCAAATTAGGAGATTTTGCCATTATTACTAAGATTATCCTTAAACGATCAAATGTAGTTGTATCGACTAAATAATCTGGTCTTTGCCCAAAAAGATGCTCATATTTATCAAACACTGGGGAGAGGAGATTATCGAGATTCTCAGGATTTATTGTTGAGAGAATCTCAACACTTTTAGTAAAAATTGTCCTTCTCTCTCCTTTAGTTATTAATTTACTAAACTCTTTGATATTCTTTTTTATATCTTTTCTATCTTTGAACAATTCTAACTCCTTTACTCTCCTATGGGTAAATTTTACTACCGATGCATTATACACATTTTTATTTGGAATGTATGTTAAGACACCATCCAATTCCTTTATTATAGTGTAATTTAAATTAATTTCTTGGACAATTCCTTGGATATTGTTTATCTCGACTAAATCACCTATTTCAACATCTTCTTTTGAAATCAAAATTATTCCGGAAGCAATATTATTTATAATATCAGAGAAGGTTAATGAAATTGCTATTAAGAGGAATGAGATGATTGCAATGGTAAAAGTTGGCGATATGAACAGTAGCAAAGAAAAAATAAATGCTACCCAAATAACATTAACTATAAGAGCAAAGGTATATCTAAAATATCTTGATTTAACTATTATATTTGATAATCCTATTAAAATGGTTCTCAGCAAATAAACAAAGATATTTATGAGTATTAAGTTAATTAGGAACTGATTTAATCCAGAATAAAAATATACCCAGTATCCGATTCCTACAATTATTATGAAAATTATTAATTCAAATAAAATCTTTAAAGATTTCCTCATATGAAATTTAATTTATTAGTATTTTTAAAACTTTAACTAATTGCTTATAAATTAACTAAATAAAATACTCTATCGAAAATTTTATTAAAGTTAGGAATAAGTAATTAATAGGTTTTAAACCAATTTAAAAGTAAAAAAAGATAAAATTATGATAAGAAAACGGTTAACTAAAAGTTCTCGAAAAGTAGGTCTTCCTCCAGGAACAATTATATATACGGAAGAAGCCATAGAATTAGAAACTATAATTAAAATAATTGACTATAATGAAGATGAATATCGTGTAAAAGAAATTAAACAAATAGATGAAGATCTGTCAGATATCAAAGATTCATTCATTAGATGGATTAATATTCTTGGAATCCATAAAACTAAAATTATAAGAGAGATTGGTCAGCAGTTTAATCTCCATCCTCTTGTATTGGAAGATATTGTTCATCCTTATCAACGCCCTAAATTTGAGGATTTCAAAGAATATATTTATATTGTCTTGAAAAAACTAATTTGGAATGAAAACAGAGAATTCTCAACTGAACAAGTAAGTTTGATTTTAGGTCCAAATTGGGTTATTTCAATTCAAGAAAAAGATACTGAATTGTTTAAATCGATCAGAGAAAGAATAACCACACCCATGGGAAGAGTTCGTGTTAAGGGAGCAGATTATTTAATTTATGCCTTAATTGATATAATTATTGATAATTACTTTATTGTTCAAGAGAATATAGGAGAGATTATAGAAGAAATAGAAGAGGAGTTAATAGAAGCCCCTCAGATTGAAACTCTACAAACAATTTATAAATTAAAAAGAGAAGTAACTGAATTACGTAAATCGGTATGGCCTTTGCGAGAAGTTATCAATAAATTACAGCGTGAACAATCTCCCCTTATCGGAGATGAGTTGGGAATCTATTTTAGAGATATTTACGATCATATCTTTCGGATTTATGATTCTATGCAAGATTACCGAGATATAATATCAGGTATGCTTGATATGTACCTTTCAAGTGTCAGTAATAAGATGAATGAAATTATGAAAGTGTTGACAATTATTTCGACAATTTTTATTCCATTATCATTTCTAGCTGGTTTTTATGGAATGAACTTTTTATATATGCCTGAGCTAAAAGTTCCCGCTGCTTATCCAATATTAATAGTAGTTATGGCTATTATAGCAATAGTAATGATTTTATTCTTTAAGAGAAAAAAGTGGCTATAAATAATAACAAGAGAGTACGAGATAAAGCTTTAATAGGTATTTAATAAATAATTATTATAGTTTTTGAATAAGCTAAATTTAAATTCAAATTTATAATCAAAAATTTTTTAAATTAATTATCTAAATATTTCTATTATTAGTAATTAATCCATCTTAGTGAAGAAAATGAATATTGATAAAAGAAAAGTTTTGCTTTATACTGGAATTGCGAATATAATAGTTTTTATTATTATCCTAATAAACATAGTAATAGTATTTCCACCTACTCCAGAGAATTTATGGATTTATGGGATTTATATAATATTAGCGGGCTTAGTAGTGTACGTTTTAGGAATGTTCCTTGTAGAAGGCTTTAAAATGGAATTAATAGGAACTATTGTCGTTATTATAGGTGAAATGCTGATAATTTCTTTTTTTGCTCTGATGGAACCTTATTGGGCAAGTTGGGTTAGCATATATATAATATATCCTACAGCTACGTTTTTTATTATGATGATTATCGCTTTTTATTACAGCCGAGAGGATTTGGAAAATCGTAGAGCATTGAATTTATCGTTAATGCTATTTTCGGGATCATTATTCTTTTTAATGGTTGAGGCTGCGATTAGGGAACCAGAGTTGTTTCAGAGCGCTCAAGTACCAATATGGGCAATAATAATTATCATAGGAGGATTGATGCTTTATGGGTTCACGACATGGAAAATTTTCGAAAAACCAAGCTACATTATGGCCTTAACGGGAGCGTTTATAGTTAATATCGGAGTGATTATGCTTGAAATATTCTATAGAATACATGAAATAACTGGAATCATTACTCTATTATTTCTTCCTCCTGCTGCTGTGTTTTTCATTCTGATTTTTGTAAACTATAAAGTGTCTCCAGTTGACTAAAAATCTAATTCCAACTTTTTTTTATTTACTTTTAATTATTTCAAACAATTTAATTCTATTCTATACATATATCTCTTGAAGTGTCAAGCCTTTATACTGATGGCATCTTTAATTTAATTAATCCATATTTTTTTAATCTCTCGCTTTTCGCGAAGTGTCGTATCATATCTTCTTTCAAATCTATTTTTTGCTTAATACGACGTCTTGCACGATGTATTGATAAACCATCAACATCTTCAGCAGCTTCTAATACCAGTTCGGATAATGTAGGATGACTATGAATTGTATCCGTTATTTCTTGAATTTTTAAACCATTATTCATAGCAAGAGCAAGTTCTGCGATTAATTCAGGTGCGGCCACTCCAATACAAGAAGCACCCAATATTTCATCGGATTCATCATCGACAATTATCATTAAAAATCCTTCTTTTTCTCCCATACATTTTGCTTTACCTAAGGAAGCATAACCGAATCGTCCTGTTCTAATTTTTACATCTCTATCCTCAAGAAATTTTGATTTAAATCCTACCGAAGCAATTTCATAGGAAGTGAATATGGCATATGGAATGACTAAATAATCTGTTTCAACAGGAAATGTATCGAATCCACCAATACTGCTCAAGGAATTGAAAACAGCGATGTCTCCCTCATAACTAGCTACATGAGCCAAAAGCAATCCCCCTGTAGCATCTCCTATTGCGTAAATCCCTCTTTCAGCAGTTTCTAATGTTGCGGGATTTACAACGATTCTTCTTTTGTCCAATTCTATTTTGGTATTTTCAAGACCTAACCTTTCAGTACAGAAAGATCTTCCAATAGTTACAAGGCAAAGATCAGCCTCAAAAACATTTTTCTCAGTAGAATCGATTTGTTCAGGAGGAATGTTAGAATTACAAGTTATAGCTCTTACTTTTGAATTACAAATTTCAATTTTTAATACATTTTGATTTTCATGAATTTTGATCCCTAACATATTAAATTTTTTTTTTAACTCACGAACAACTAAAGTTTCTTCGGCAGCTAGAATTGATGGTAAGTATTCTAACATTATTATTTTTGAACCAAAATGTCTAAATATATTCGCAAATTCACAACCAATAACACCTCCACCAATAATTAATAAAGTATTTGGAATTGTCTTAAATTGTGATGATAAAATATCATCACTAGTTAAAACATACTTATGGTCAATATTGAATGATGGAATTATTGCTGGTTTTGACCCTGTTGCGATAATTATACGCTTTGCTTTGATTTTTTTAATATCTTTCCCTTCTATACCAATCTCAAAGCCCTTATCTATAGAACCCCTGATTATATTCCCAAATCCGTAAAACAAATCGATTTTTCTTTGTTTTATGAGTGCTTCAATACCAGATATCAACTCATTTACAATTAAGTTTTTCCTATTAACCGCATTTTCAAAATTAGGTTTCACTTCCCCTACAATATCGACTCCAAAATTTTTGGCATTTTGTTCAATATTTTCAATCAATTTCGCAGAACTAAATAAAACTTTAGTTGGGATACAACCCCTATTTAAACATGTCCCTCCCACTCTGTCCTTTTCAATGAGAGCAACCCTAGCATCATATTGAGCTGCTCGAATGGCTGAATGGTATCCCCCTGGTCCAGC
>JBHLNT010000248.1:0-5594 GCA_048941265.1 Promethearchaeota archaeon | reverse complement strand
TGACTCTACAAGGTATTGCTCAAGCATTAAATACAGAATTAAAACTTAACCAACATGCTTATGAATCAATAAAGAGAAGATATGAAGCAGCATTTAAAAAAGGGATCCTCAAATTAGATGGAATGACTAAAGAAAGGGAAAAGATGGCATACTTGCCAAAAGGTTCTACTCCCTTGCCAAATCAAAGAGGGACTGCACCAGGAGTAAAAATTAAAGAGAATGAAACTCTGATCTTTTGCCTTCCAGGTGTACCCATGGAAATGAAGAGCATGTTTAAAATCGTAATTCTCCCAATTTTGAAAGAAAAAAGAGGCAAATTCATGGAAAAAAGCTTTATATTTACCGGAATTGGTGAAAGTCATATAGCTCCGTATGTAACAGAAGTTGAGGAAAAATATCCTAAACTTTGGATAAAGACCCATCCAAGATTAGGAGAATATGGTGCTGAAATTGAGGTTTCAATTACTGCGTTTAATGTTGAGAATGCTGAAGAGCTAGCTGATATCGCAATATCAGAACTAAAAAAAGTTGTAATTAACCTTAAAGGAAAAATTAAAGAAAATTAATAAAAATAAGATCTATAACAATTCTTTAAAGCTTATTTGTAATTGAACGAAAAATGGAATTCTATATTATAAATTTATTATATTTTATTATTGTTGTTCCAATTATACTGATAACATTTCCTATTCTTTCAAAATTATGTAAAAGTAAGAGGAATTTATCTTTAATTATAACATTGAGCCTCCTATTGTTTTCTGTTAGATTTATTTTAATATTATTCCAAGATACGATTGGGATTATGCCTTATTTAGTTGAAGATGTGATATTTTATGGTTTATTAATGGTTTTTGGTCTTATTTTTACTTGGTTTTATGTATATAAGATTGAAAAAGTTACATTAAAAGATATTGGCGGAAATGTCGAAAATGTTAAAAAGAGTGTAATTTATGGGTTGATTGCATACATACCTCTACTATGTCTAATTCCATTAATGCAATCTTTAACTGGAATCCATATCTCTTTTAATATTACAATGGGAAAAGTATTCGTAGCAATAACATTTGCAATATTGGCTGGATTTTATGAAGAAATTATGTTTAGAGGGGTAATTCAAAATCATTTCATGGAAATAACAAAAAACAATATAAATAAATCGATATTCTTAACTTCTATAATATTTACAGCGACTCATATCTTTTATTTACCTTTTGCAGGATTTGGGATTTATTATATTTTTGTATTTATAATGGCCCTAATATTAAGTTTTTTAAGAGCTAAATGTGATTTAATAGCATGTTCCATACTTCATAGTGGGATGGTGCTAATTTTAATAGTATTAGTATAAAAATATGGTCTTCATACATTAGGAGGACAATTCTGATGTCAACTCGCAGTTGGAATCCTCAATAAGCAACCACTAAAAAGTGTTTATGCTTACATCATTGCCATCATTTAAGTTTAGTTATTTCAAGGTATTCAACATTTTCGGCAACTTTAACAAGACCAGGTTTGGTTTTTTCTATTGTACCTACAATCCAATTAGAAATTCCGTTACTTGATAACGTATTTGAAAAATCTTCGACCATTATAGGATCTACAGACATTATCATCCCTCCCGCAGTTTCATGACATTGACAATCATCAAAAGAATATCCTAAATCTTCAGAAAGTTCTCTTGCAAGCTTAATATATGGAATTCTCTCAAGGATAGCCGAAAATTGGGAATTTTGAAGCATTTCTTGAGTATGTCCAGCCAGCCCAAATCCAGTCACATCAGACATACTATGAATGAATGAAAAATTTTCATAGGAATGTATTGTTTTTACAACATTCTGATTTGGTGTAGTCATGATTTTAATAGCTAATCTAATTGAATTTTTTAACTCAGTAATAGAATATTCTTTAAGCATTTCAGGCACATCTTTTAGAACTCGATAAGCTGCCATTACACCTTGTATCCCTATTGGTTTTGTTAATACTAGTTTATCGCCTTTCTTTACGCCACTTTTTGGTATAATTTTATCCCTATGCACAAATCCAGAAGCTTCTCCTCCGATTAATGGCCATTCACTATAAATGGTATGACCCCCGACCACTTGAGAGTCTATTTTGTTTTCCATAAAATTTTTAACCCCTTTAAGAATACCTTCAGAAATCTCATCAGGAGTTGTTGTTTGAACAGCCAGAAAAACAAGCATACCTGATATTTCTGGGACATTCATGGCAAAAACATCGTTGGTTACATTACAAGCCGCTATCTCCCCCATGATGTCAGGTTCATCTATAATTGGAGTCATAATGTCAAGATTTTTGACTAATACTAATTCACTGTAGGGTATTGGTAGAACAGCCGCATCTTCAATATCCCCGGTCAAACCTGCTCTAATTAAAAGATTTTCTAAATTATTTGGTCCAAGTTTACACGATCATCCATGTATTTTTACTTGTTGAGTTAATCGATAACCTCCACTTTTTTTCATTCTACACCTCAATAATTTTATAATTTAAATTTATGAACTTTCTGATTATATATAATGTATAAAATTAATATTTGTATTTTTATCTTAAGATTATAATTCAAATTATGCTCAAGAAAATACCTAATGTTAAAATTATTCTAAAATGTTTATGGGAGAAGAAGATTTATTTTTTTAGTCATTTTTCTTTGAATATCAAATGGATCTTTATAGTATACCTTGAGATTTATTTCATCAGCGCTCGGATCTAATAGATTTTTTCTGACGCCTTTATCAATTTTTAAAACATAATTAAATTTAAAAATATTGCCAGTTTTCAATTCTGAAATATGGAGATATTTAGGAAAACTTTCCTTACGTAAAAATCGAAGATAATTTGGAAATTTCAAAGAAATTTGTAGATCTTTATAATTATAATTAGATGGATTATTTAATTTAAAGCTTAAATAAATTTTATTTCCTATTGTTTTGATATTTTTAAAAAATAGGAGATTTTGATGATCTTGAATATATTCCTCAACTACTCTTGAGAAAAGCGTATCATTTATGATTTTTGCTTTTAATTTTTCTTGTTTTATAAATTTTAGAATAATATCTTTTAGATATTCTATATCTAACCCAATATAGGAAGAAAGTAAATCAAGCTTGATAGGATTCATTACTTTCAAATAATATTTAATTTGAGAAAGAGTAAGTTTATCTTCAAATTTTCTATTAAAATATTTTAATTTATTGATAATCAATTCCTTGGAATCATTCCATTTGTCAAGATAAGGTCGTACAAATAAATTAAACACGTTATTATCTAAATCTTTTCCGATAGTACTGTCAATTTGATTTTCTGTTTCATTTATAAAAGTTTGTAACTGAGTTGTTTTCATATCAATTAATTTCTTGACGTTAGAAAATTCTTTTTTATTGATAAGAAAGTTCAACTTCGGTTGAAATTCTTCAAAATTATCATTAAATTTTCTTATTACTTCAATTCCATGTGATATTATTGAAACTATATGTCCTTGGAGTATTTGTACCGCGATTTCATTATTTATTCCAGTTATAGTTTCTGAAATATTAGACGCTTTTTCAACTCCAAAATAATCATTAACTATTGTATCTTTTACCACTTTAATTTGTCTATCAAAATCGTTTAAATATTTTTGAATTTCAATTTTAACAGCTATCCATTTTCTTATCAATTCTTTGAATATTTCATCAAATTCTAAATTATGAATTAATAGTTCTCTTATATCTACATCCAATTTAAACATGTTTTTTCTAATTTGAGTTATATAGCCAAATTTTTCATCATTATCTTTTACATCATCCATGAAAAAATCAGATAATTCACCATCGAAATTAAAACTCACATTATTGCTTTTTATATAATCAAATTGGGCACTTAAAACATCTATTCTATCATCTAAAATTTTTATTTTGTTTTCTAAGAGTGATCTGAAGTTTTCTTTTTCTTCTTCACAAATTTCTGATATAAAACCCTTGATAATACTTAATTCATCAATGATCTGTACTTTAGTTTCTTCCCACTCTTCTAATAACTCAAATGCTAATCTTTTGAATTCAAAACTGTTAATTATACCATTAAATTTATTAATTTTTTTAAGAATTTCATTATATCTCGAATTTAATTGGATTTCGGTTTCATTAAACTTAAAATCATCGATATACGAATTTAAAATATTTCTAAATTGGGCAGGTATTTTCCGAAATTCTATGATTTTTTCTTGAAAGGAAGATAATTTATTGTCTATTTCCTCAATTTGCTTATCAATATTTTTGAAATTTTTTTTGATTTTAGCAATACATAGAATTAACTCATCCTTGACTTCATAGTCTCTTTCTCTCGATAATGCCTTGTTTAACTCAATAGTGACCCATACAGCTAATTTTTGATTTTTTAATATAAAACAGATATTACTTAGTAATGTTATAGTTTTTTTTCGTTCTCTCCAATATTTTGATTCTAAACTATAAAGTATTTTAATAATTTCATTTTCAATCTCAACTTGATACTCTTCAAATAATCGTTTGAACACTAATGCAATTCCTTCTCTTATATTTTCAGAGGGATTTTCTAATTCTTCAAAGATATAGGGAAATATCTCATCAATATGAGTTTGACCTAAATGATACATAGCGTTAATTAAATTATTACGAAGTTCATGATCACTTGTATCTAGTGAATTAATTATATTTGACCAAATTTGATCAAAATTATTTTGAGCGATATTAACCAAGGCTTCTATTACCTTGAGTTGAATTCTGTAATCATCCTCATTTAAAAGTTTAATTAACTTTGGAATTATGGGAATTATTTCAGACGATTTTTCTTTTCCGATCTCTCCAAATAACCATATAATTAATTCTTTGACTCTAGGCTTCTCATTATAAAGCAGGTTTAATAGAACATAAAATATTTTGTCTTTAGAAAGAAAATAGGTCCCTAAGTTTTTTAAGAGATCAGCAGCGGCCCGTGCTACGTCATCATCTTCATCTCTTAAATTCACAATAACCATTGATAACAATGGTTCAAGATCCTTGATTTTAGTAAAATCTTGATTTAAGATCTTTTTAATTGTTTTCATAACATGGAATTTGACTTTCCAATCATTTTCCATTAATTTCTCATTAAATTCCTCAATTAAATCTTTAAGTTCTTCCAAATCAATATGTAAAGACAAAATTAAATTCCCCATTAATTTCACAGTTGTTCTTCTCACAGAAATATCATGATCATATAATCTAGCCCTAATTTTATTTAGGAGATCCAATAATAAATTAGGGCGAAACATAGAAATTTGATATAGAATTTCTACAGATACTAATCTGATCCATGAATCAGAATCACTAATAAATTTTTCAATACTTTTGATTGTTTTTAATGAAATTGAAGGATTTTTATCGCAAACTAAGCTTAAGAGGCTTAGAGTTTTATATATAATTTCTTTATTAGATTCGATGGACAAAACTCTAAAAATTTCTTCAGCGGCTTTTGAATGCAAGCCAGCTAAAATCATTTTTTCGATTAATTTAGTATCGTATGTTTGAGTCGTCACGTTAATCAAATAAAGAAATAATTTTATTTAACAAACTAAA
>JBHLNT010000056.1:0-24362 GCA_048941265.1 Promethearchaeota archaeon | reverse complement strand
TGTTGTTATTGGGTTCCCTGTTAAATTATGGCATTCAAGATAATTAAGCACATCTTCAATATCATTTCTGAGACTTTCAAAAGTCCATAGATTTGTATAGCTTAATTTCAAAGGATTTACAGAGATATGGACTTCAATCCCATGTTCCCTACATCTAAGAATATTTTTTATTAGCATACTATCTAATTTTTCGATATTTACTCCATAAACAAAATAAATATCATTTTTTCCTAACATTTCTAAGGTTTGATCGTGAATATAATCTGGTTCCCCAATATTTTCTTCATTAAGAGCTTGGCCATAAGTCCATATCCCAATATCCCTATTTGGAGAATTATTTATTAGTGAAGATTTATAGGAGTTATTATAACCCTGAATGTAAACTGGGTAAGGAATTGCAATTAATGATATTGAAATCAATAGCCAAAATAAAAATATTCTTTTAAACACTCTATTTTTAACTCCGAAATATTTTCCTTTGAATAACCTTTTTTTATTTGAAGTTAAACAACAACTTAAGTGATTAAATGGTCTAAAAACAATTGTAACCATTAAAAACAACAAACTACCAACACATATGAAAGATTCAAAAAAGATAAAGATAAGATTTCCAATTATAATGTGAAATATTAGACTGATAAAAAAATTTAAGATTATTAAGATAGAAACTATCGAAAAACCTTTAAGAAATCTAATTGGACCTTTTCTTGAATCAAAAATTACATACTTTAAAATTAAATAAATAGAAAAACCTAATATTATTATCCCTGTTGGAGAAAGATATTTTAAGTGAAATAGAAAAAAGAGTAAAGGAAATATAAGCAGGAAAAAGATGATATATAATCTTAAAGCTATTAAAAGATTCCATTTTATATCTATTTCCTCATTGATAGTAAGCTTCAAATTTCTTATTTTTTGTTTCAAGCTATTATTGATCCGTGTTTAATCCCATAAATTTGTTTTTATTAGATGTAAAAAGGGTATTATTTAATAAGATTTTGATACAATTTAAAAATGAAAAATAGGAATTAGGTGTTAACTCTGGCTGTTATTTAATTTGTTAAAACGGTGCTCAAAATCTAGTGATAATATCTTTATATATTCAGTAATTTAATATTTATTTATTCAGAATATTTTTAAAGAAATATTGGTAAATCATGTCTGGATCCAACGAAAGGACAAAGTTTACTACGGTTGTAATCATAATGGCAGCCTTAATCGCCTGGATGCATGATGGTTACTCACTTGTGTTAATCTCAATTCTCGCTAATGATTTAAAAGAGTATTTTGGAGTAGGAGATGCCGCTATAGGTTTAGTTATTTCTCTCCAATTTGTCTGTACTGTTCCAGGCGCAATATTATTTGGGGAAATTGGAGACCGTTTCGGACGAAAAAAGGCTCTCATATTATCAACAGCTTGGGATGCAAGTTTTTCAGCGCTGACAGCTTTTGTTCCTCCTGATGGATTTATTTTATTTATGGTATTAAGACTCATATCTGGTTTAGGAGTTAGCTGGGGCATTTCTTTCTCGCTTATTTCTGAAAATTTTACACCTAAGAAACGAGGTGCTGCTGGAGGTCTAGTGAGTGCTTCATTTGTTATTGGTTATATCTCAGCCATCATAGTAGTTATAATAATTTCACCTTTAGGATGGCAATATTGCTTTCTTACTGCTTTATTCCCCTTGCCGTTCCTCATTCTTTTTTGGTTTGCTTTACCGGAATCAGAGATTTGGACAGAATTTGATGAAATAGCTAAGTCACAGGAAATTAAGCAAAAAATAAGGGTTAAAGAATTATTTAGCGGAAAATGGCTAAAAATAACTGTTCTCTTGACTATACTGTATTGGCTAACCGAACTTGCCTATCATATGGCAGTAGATTTTGCTCCTGTATTTTTAGAATATATATTTGCTTATCAAGGTGCTGCAAATCCCGGCAATAGCGCATTACTTTTTATGCTAGTTCTAATGGTGGTGGGAGGATCGGTACTATTCATTTTTGGAGCTTTAAGTGATTTTATTGGAAGAAAAAAGGCATTTTATATTGATTCCGTGATAGGTTTGTTAGGTAGCATTTTTTTCGGAATATTTCTTTACCTCATCTTTAACCATGTAATGATTTTGATAGCTTGCGTATTGTTAGCTGCTAGTTTCGGGATGATAGGAATATTTGGCGTTTGGAGCTCAGAGTTATATGACACAGAGTTGAGGGCTTCTGCAAATGGAATCATTTTTTCTATCGCACGTGGATTAAGTTTTGGAGGTTTTTTTGTCGGATTAATCTCTGATAGTTTAAATCCATATAACACTACTGCTGAAAGACTTGCTCATCCTCTAATTTCTGCTCGTGCTTTAGGTGTGGGGATGATGATTAGCCTATTCGCATTCATAGCAATTTTTATAATACTCTCATCTGTACCCGAACCAGTGGATAAAGAAATTACAGCTATGGCTAAGCATCAAAAAATTTTAAAATCTTAATTAATAATAACATCAAATTTTTTATTTTTTATTTTCTTCTTTATGATGTCAGTTTAAAAGAGTTTCCGAAAAGATTTATGTAGCAGCCTGTCTTATAGGAAAACGACTCTGAATTTTAAGAATTTCATGAAGCAGCCTCTCAATCAATTTATATCTTAAATCTTTGAATTTTTTATCAAACCATAAGTTATTTAACTCATCAGGATCATTTTTTCGATCAAAAAGATCCCCATAATCCTTGATATCCTCATAAACAGTTAATTTATGAGTTTTTGTAATATAGTGACACAGTCTTGCATAGAGCGGTCCTTTAGGGCCAACTTCTTCATCTTGAACTATTAAACAACTATCTCTTATTTGTTTAGCAGGATTATCCGGTTCTTTTAGGATGGGAGTCATGTCATAGCCTTGCATATCGGGGGGTTGGTGTCTTTCTTTAATATTTAAAAGGCTTAGGATTGTTTTAGGTAAATCAATTGTGCTTATCAACGCATCTGATATTCCTGGTTTAGTGATTCCAGGAACTTTCCAAATCAGGGGCACCTGTAATACTCCATTAAAAGGAGCGGGACCTTTTAATAGCATTCCATGATCTCCCATAAAATCCCCATGATCGCTCGTGAAAACAATCATTGTATTATCTGCTAATCCTAATTTTTCTAATGAGGCTAAGATTTGACCTATACTATGATCGATACAAGTTTCAGAACCATAATTTAAGGCGGTAAACTTTCGGACTTCTTCCTCAGTTGATTCGCGTAATAACGCCCCTCTAAAAACTGGTTGTTTTAGATGAGGACCTAAGAAGGGATGATCATAGAGATTTTTAATATTATCAAAGCTTTTAGGAAGTTCTATATCATCTGGATTATACATATCACGATATTTTCCAGGAGGACAGACTGGGTGATGAGGATCTGGAAATGAGCAGTGTAAAAAAAATGGTTTTTTCCCATAATTTCCCTTTGAATATCGTTCTAAAAATGCAATTGTGCGTTCTTCAACATATTTAGTATTGTAAAGCTCTTCTGGAATAAAACTATCGCAAAATAATGTAAAGAAATTATCTACGTGGAAATAATCTTTCACTCTTTTTGCAAGTTCGGGAGCTTTTTCTTCTAACCAGTTATCAAGGTAATGTCCTAAGCAAAGATTACCATGTCCCGCAATCAATTCAACTTCCTGGAAACCATAATATGGTATAGGCAACTTATCTTTTACAGGGTTATCACCAGCTTCATCCGCTAGCCAAGCCTCAAAAGATTCTGATGATTTTGGTAACAATTTATAAGCGGGTGTCCAAAAATTGAAATGTGGCTTACCCAAACATATAGTATGATAACCTCTTTTAGAAAGAGATTCAGTAATGGTAGCTACATTAGCAGGTAAATTGATTCCATTACTTCTTACTCCATGAACATTCGGATATAATCCCGTAAGAAGAGTAGCTCTATTAGGCATGCACATAGGATTCGTGCAAAAAGCATTAGTAAATCTCACACTTTCACTTGCTAATTTGTCAAGGTTAGGAGTTTTTACGATAAGATTCCCATAACAGCCTAGATGATCAGCACGATACTGGTCTGTAATAATAAATAGTACGTTCATTCTCTTACTCATATTTATCAATCTAAATTATAAGATTTTAATCTCTATTTAAATTAAGTCTAAAATCATGATTATCTTTAAATTGAAAAACTTAGAATAAAAAATAAATTTTATTTTGTTTAAGGTTTGACTTGGCTGTTAGAAAAATAAAATAAAAGAGAATAAAAATTATATTAGACTCTTTTTTGTTGTAATTGATCTCTCATTTTAGCTAATTTTTCTCCATGTAAATCATAAGATCTTAGAAATAAAATCGCTATTACAAGTGCTATAGATGGAAATAAGAATAATAGGAGTTTTAAGCCAATTATAACATCCACTCCGGGATTTGGATCATAACCCGCCCAGCCTGTACCTGTAAATACCAAGGCAATCGTGGACATAACTAAAATTATAGAAAATCGATGTATAAAGGCGTTCGTTCCGTAAAAACTAGCAGATCTCTTCACTCCATGTTCCAAATAATCTTCATCAACGATATCGCCCATTAAAATATCAAAAAAATAAATTGTCCCTGCCATCCCGAATCCTACAATAGCAGTTGCTATCATACCAAATATTAGGTCACCTTCTCCAAATAAAACAAATGGAATTAAGGTAATCATCCATATTACTAGTGATAAGATAAAAGCATTTCTCATCCCTATTTTCTGACCTATTTTTCTATGAATAGGCATGGTTAATGCCGCAACTATGAACGTTAACATCAGAGATATTCCAATAAAAAGAGAGCCTCTTCCAGCTCCTAATACGAAAATAGCATAGAGCGGAAAAATTGTCGTCAGCATACTTAATACATACCATGTCATAGTATTACACATAACTAGCTTTACAAATGTTTTATTTTTCAAGGATAATTTTAAGGAACCAAAAAAAGAAGGACGGCTCTCAAATTCTTCAGGGAGTTCTTCTGGCTCTTTTATACCATATATAATAAATAGAGCCCCAGTAATTATAGTAATTATGGCAAAAATGATTCCTGCTGTTACGTACATTGTAGGAATCCTCGCAATTTCGGCAGCTGAGCTTGTCTTCAGGGGAACCAGGGGACTGATTATTATGGTAGGAAGAACCATAGCGAGTAATATTGCCAATACAGTTAATCCCCTTAGAATTAGATTTGCTGACGCTCTTTCTTGTTCATTTGGCCACTGTTCAGGAAAAAGACCTTTAATGTTAACATCTACAAGGGTATAAAAAAATTCAAATAGCATGATAATGATGACGAAATAAAATAATTTAAAATCCAAAGGTACTGTAAACAATAATATCATCATTAATGCTAACGGAACGAGTCCAATAGTTATGAAGAACCTTCTTTTTCCAAGTTTGCCATATTTTTTACGATCTGATAATGCTCCAAGCAGAGGATCGTTAAATGCATTCCACAGCCCCCATACGATAAAAACAATCCACATTTGAAAGATGGGAATGCCTACGACCGCAAAATAGTAAGTAAAGACTAAAAAAGAAAACACTTGATATGTCATCTGATCTGGAAACCCGTTTAAAGCAAAAAACAGTTTTGTTTTAAGAGTTCCTTTTTCTTCATTCATAATTTTTTACCTGTTATATATCTCTTAAATTTTTAATAAGTAGAGTTAGGTTTGTTAATTTAAAAAATTATAGATATCTTTCGGTATAAAAGACTATTTCTTTCATGGAGAAAGTTTAGGTTATAAGTTTATATTTATAATATATAGAAATGGTTAAGATAATATTCAGATATATATGAATAATCGTGAAAGTGGAGTTTCACGTAGTTCTATTCTTGTTAGTTATAAGATTAGGATAAATAAGAAATCGCTTCGTAAAAATGTTATTCTTAATAAAATAGTGTTTCACACGTTCTTATTATCAATCTCTAAAAAATAATTTGTGTTCAATTTATCATAATAAAATTGATCACATTTCATTTTTATATTTGGGAGATGGTTTTTAACTTATTCTAAATCTTTCTTCATCTATATAGTATTAATATTAAAGTGGGTTTCTAAGATGTATATAAAAAAACAGGTATTTAATATTGATAGGTAAAATTTTTGACAATTTTTCTTTTTTTTATATTGACAATAAAGTATAATCCAACCTTTAATTTTAACATAAAGATTGCTCCATGTTCCTCTCTATATCCTGGCTTATACATACAATAATTAAACAAAAAGGTTATTAATATTATTTTAAGAGCTAAATTGATATAAATAATTTAAATTGTGAACAAACCATATCAAGTTGAAAAACATTTATAAAAAAGACATCAATATATCTAATAATTCAATGGGTTTTATTTCTCGAGGTTAATGAGGTGAAAAGGTTTGAGTGTTAATTGGGCAAAATGTGAAAAAAATCCTGATAAAAAATATAAAGTTATGGGAAGATTTTTGTTAGATCTGCGTGGAAAAATAAATTATTTAGAAAAGGAATTTGCTGCAAAAAAGAGGGAAATATTAGATGTTAGAGAAAAGACATCTATGACAAATAAAGGATTAGAAGATTCACTTCGAACTTTAAGCTTATCTAAATCAGATTTAACAATTAAATTATCTAAGGCTAATATACAAGTTTCCGAAATTGAGGGTAAATTGATTGCAGTTAAAGACAAAAATTCTGAATTAGAAAGCACTATTTTAAACAGAAATAAGGTTATTGAAAAACTTGAAGATGATTTTGAAAAAAGAATTTCTGAAATAGAAAGCTTAAAAAATGAAATTGAAAGACTTAATAATGAGTTAAATAAATCTGTTACAGCTCCCAAACTTATTAAGAGAATTGAGGAGATTATGTTGCATAAGGGTTTTCTTTCTGATAAAGAATTTTATCAGTTAATGAAAAAAATAGAAAATAAACTGGGGCAAGTGAACTTCTGAATATTAAAGAGAATCTCATTATTCTATTATTTTTCAGATTAAACTTAATATTAGATTAAATCTCAACTTTTCAACGTTTTTGTTAAAAACTTATAATCAAAAACTCTTAATTTATTAAATTTTCAAAAATAATAAAAATTAATATCGTAAATCTATAATTAACCACTATGACAGAAAAATTGCTTAGCAATCTTGTACGGGATATTCCTAATAAACAAAAACTTAAAGAACTTAGATTATAGCTGTTTAGATTCCTTAATTAAAATTTTTTTTTTAGAATTTTAATTTTTTAAAGTATCACCTTACAATGAAAAAATTAAATTAGTTCTAAAATTTACTTAATAAAATAATTAGGGGAATATTACTATGAGTATAGGTTTTAATTTACTAAATAATCTTGCTAAAATTAGAAAAGATGTAAAAAGGAAAAGAATTTCAAGCTATGACCCAACAGGAGCAAATGCAGACTTTAATTTGATAAGATCCAAACAAAAGCATGTCATTTTCGATATCAATCAGGCTGGTATAATTAGGCATATTTGGATGACATTGGCATGCTCAGATCCTTTTTATTTGCGGAAAGCAGTAATTCGAATGTGGTGGGACGGTGAGGTAGAACCTTCTGTTGAATGTCCGATCGGTGATTTTTTTGGAGTAGGTCATGCAAAGGCAGTTAATTACTGGAGTCTGCCACTTTCAATGGGTCCCCAAGATGGTAAAGGTTTTAATTGTTTTTTTCCAATGCCTTTTTCGAAAGGAGCGAAAATCGAAGTTGAAAATGAAACTGAAGTCGAAATAGTCTGGTATTATTATATTGATTTTGAAGAATATAAAGAGTTAGATGACGATTATGGCAGATTTCATGTAAAATGGCATAGAGAAAATCCTTGTAAGGGTAGCAATCGAGAACCATTCTATAGAAAAAATCCAACACATGAAAACGATTATCTATTATTTGAAGCGGAAGGAGAGGGACATTATGTAGGTTGTCATGTAGATATCCACAATCTAAAGGTGACGCCTAAACATAATTGGCCGGGAGAGGGTGATGATTACATTGAGATAGACGATGGAGAAATCATCTTATATGGAACTGGGACCGAAGACTATTTTTGCACATCTTGGTGTCCTTCTGAGTATTATTGTTCACCATATTTCGGAATACCTTTACCTGGAGGCAAAAATTGGAGTGGAAAAATAACTTATTACAGATACCATATAGAAGATCCTATATATTTTCATAAAAATATAAAAGTAAAGATTGAACATGGTCATGCCAACCAGCGTTCAGATGATTGGTCTACAACAGCTTACTGGTATCAAACGGAGCCTCATAAAAAATTCAGACCTCTTTTAAATATGAAAGAAAGATTACCCCGCGAAGAACCGAAAGAAATTGAATAAGGGAATTTTTTTCCTTTTATTTACTTTTTCTTATTTTAATGTTTAAAAACACAATGGAATTATTAACATGACCAAAAAATCAAATAGCGTGATCTATCTGATTAGGTAAATACTTGAATTGATTTCCTAAAAATTTATATATATGGGATTTATTTTACCTGAAGAAATAACTTTTATAATTATACGTATGCAATATATTAAATTTATTCTTGTTTGTTTTTTATCAAAAAATAATATGTGTAGGGCAAAATATTTTCAATATAAATTAATAATAATTCCATATTATAGAGAACTATAATATATTTTTGGTGAGAGATATATGAATTCGCAAGAGAAGGGTACAAAAAAGCCCAAAAAAACCCAATCAAATATAGATTTTAGATTCATGTCGTTTTTCTTTAAAATTCGCGATATTTTCAAGTCGCCAATGATAAAGATTGAAAAAGCTAATATTAAACAAGGTAATAAAGTACTTGATTATGGTTGTGGTCCTGGAAGCTTTGCAATAGCGGCAGCTGAAGTAGTGGGTTCTTCTGGAAAAGTCTACGCTGCTGATATCAATCCTCTCGCTATTAAAAAAATAAAAAAAGCTACATTGAAAAAAGGTTTATCCAATATAGAGACGATTTTGACAGATTGCAATACCGGATTAGGAGATAATAGTATAGATGTAATATTGTGTTTTGATACTATTCACAATGTAGATGATAAAGAAAGTCTCTTGAAAGAATTTCACCGAGTGTTGCAACCTGATTCAATTCTTGCTTTAGATGACCATCATATGGAAGAAGACGAAATTATCTCAAAAATCACAGAGGGAGGGCTTTTTGAATTATCAAACAAAAAAGAGAATCTCTATCTTTTTATAAAAAGAAAATAATAATTCTTAATTTACGTCAAATTTAATAAAAAATAAGAATTTTAAGAACTCGATAAAATTTTAAATATTTTAATACGGATGCTATATTAGATGACAGAAAAACACTATCTTATATGCGAAGATGAACTACCTATTGTTGTTCCTAAAAGAATGATGGTCTTTGCAGGACATCCCGATGATGAATTGATTTCATGTGGAGGAACTATTCTCAAGTACCAAAAATTAGGTTGTAAAATTATTGTGGTGGTAGCAACTACAGGTCTTGGGGGTTATGCTATAAAGGAACATAAAGATTCAATAATAGAACAAAGAGAAAATGAATTAAAGCGAGTTTCTGAGGTATTAGAATGTGAATTTATTGAACTAGGGTATTCAGATATCGATATAACCAGAAAAAAAATATCTAAAATAACTAATTTAATCCGTGATCACAAGCCACAGGTGATTCTATTGCCGCATCTTACCGATTTTCATCGTGTTCACCGAAATTTATCATTAATTACACGGGAGGCCATTTATCATTGTGCTACTGGAAAAGCCTATGGCGGTCATGAGAGGAGCTGGACGCCTTTAGGAGTGTATTATTATGAGTCACCCTCATGCAAGTTTCAATATATTGAAGGTTCTGTTTTTGTGGTAGTGGATATCAAAAAATATTGGGTCACAAAAAAGGAGATATTTGAACATGTCTACACATCCCAAAAAGAAGTATTAGAACGTGTTATGGATTGGGCAGAAGATACTGCTACTTTAAGGGGGAATGAGATAAATTCTAAATATGGAGAGGCATATATACCTGAGACGACTTATACTCCCTTACGTATTTTATTAGTATAAAAAGTTTAATTGAATGATAAATTGAGTTAATTTAATCGAAGGGGATAATATGGACCAAAATCAAAAAAATATTATTGGAGTTGATATTGGAGGTACTTGGATTCGCGTGGCAATTTCTAAACAAGATTTAAGAGAAGAAAATATCAAAACAAAAGTTGTCACTACACCAAAAGCAAATAAATTTTCGATTAGTAATATAGTCTCTAAACTGATATCTGAATTTTTAAAGGAGAATAACTTGACTAAGGATCAAATCATAGGAATAGGATTAGCCTGTGCTGGCCCCATAGATATGGAAACCGGTGAGGTATTTAATAATGCCAATCTCGGATTCAGAGAAATACCTCTAAAACAACCTATTCAAGATCAATTCCCAGATATTCCAACTTACTTGATTAACGACTGTAATGCAGCAGTATTAGGTGTCCATTATTTTGAGGCTAACGAGGATGAGAAGGAGAATTTAGTGTATATTACCGTTTCAACGGGAATTGGAGGGGGAGCAATAGTGAACGGGCATTTATTAATAGGTAAAGACGGAAATGCAGCTGAAGTGGGTCATGGCTTGGTAGAACCAAAGAGTATCCTTCAGTGTAATTGCGGAGCCTATGGGTGTTGGGAGGTATTTAGCTCAGGAACAGGAGTAATGAGGAGAACATTAGAAGAAATTGAAAAAGGCGATTTAAATTGTGATATCTTGATGAAAATAGTAGATAATGATACTTCAAAAATTACAGCAAAAGAAGTATTCCAAGCAGCCAGAGAAGGAGATGAGCTTTCTGAAAAAATGATTAATCAATTTATTTTTTATATGAAGGTAGGTATTGGCTTAGTAAATAACTTTTATGATTGCACTGCAATATATTTTGGTGGAGCGATGATGAAAGATAAAGACCAAATATTACCTCCTATAATTGAACAATTTGAAAAGAATCCGATTATATTTACTATAAACCATCCTCCGAAGTTGAAAGCAACAAGATATAGAGAAGATATTGGCCTTAGAGGTGCCTTAGCCTTAATTAAATACAAAATAGAAAATAGTCCCATACTGGATATGTTATAAAATCTTATTATATAAATATACTTATTATATTCTTGACAGAATGGATTTTACTCGCTCTGATGTGATTGCTAATTTGTCCTTTGCATTTTTTTCATTATTTGCCTCGCTAATGACTCGTATAATTGGTTCTGTATTCGAAGGATGAATTAACACAAACCAATCCCTTCCATGATCAAACTTCAAATCCATATCAATCTGATTTACATTTTCTCCATCTGAGATTAAATCAATTTTCAATTTATTTATCAACTGTTCCAGATTCTTACCTTCAGCATTAATATATTCTCTAAAGGTATAAAACTTAGGGAGTTTAGCAACTAATTTTGAGATTTTTATATTTTTTTCTACTAAAATCTCTATTATTTTAGCGGCAGCAAAAATCCCATCTCTTGTATTATTAAATTGCGGAATCATTATTCCTCCGCAAGATCCCTCTCCTCCAAAAACTATAGTTGAAGAAACTTCTTCCTTAAGTAAATTTTCCATTTTTTCAGCAAGAAACCTTTCACCCACGGGAGTTCGAATAACCTTCACATTGTATTTTTCTGCGAGAGCATTAAATATTAAGGAGGAAGCTAGATTTGTCACGAATATTGCATTCTTTCCGGCTTTATGATATTGTTTAAAACTATAATCAGCTATAATAGCCAATCCTATATCTTCTGGATAACAAGTTCCATCATCTCCGATAATTGCAATCCGATCAGCATCGCAATCGTGGGCAAAACCGACATCAAGCTCGTCTTTTAAAACTTTTTTGATTAAATCTTTTAAATTACTTTCGATTGGTTCTATTTCCCTGGGAAACTTATTATTTCTGAAATTATTGTTAATTAATTTAACTTCACATCCAAGTTCCTCTAAGATTTTAGGAGTAACTACTTTTCCGGCTCCTGCTCCAGTATCAAGACCAACTTTTAAACTATTATTGCTCCTTATTCTTTCAAAATTAATTATACTTCTGAGCCCTTGAATATATTCATTAAATGCAGTTAAGTTTTTAGACACTTTTGGCTGATAAGAAGCACTTTTAAAATAATGATCTAATTGGTTATTAGACAGAATTTTGGAAATTTCTTCTACTTCTAACTTATTTAAGAACGTTTTTGTAGAAAGTAATTTTAATCCATTCCATTCAGGAGGATTATGTGAGCCTGAGATGATAATTCCGCCAGAAGCATGAAGCTTATTTTTCATATATATAATAATAGGCGTGGGACAAACTCCCAAATTAATAATTTTACAATTAGCATGATTCAATCCATCAAATATTGATGCTTTAAGGTTTTGACCGCTTGGTCTAGTGTCTCTTCCAACTATAACTGTTTTATCATCACTTTTGAGCCATAAACCATATGCTAAAGCAATCCTTCTTACTACTTCAGCATTCAAATTCTCTCCTACAATTCCACGGATTCCACTGATTGTAAATATTAGTCCTTTTTCTTCCATATTAGTTTTAATTAAAACTCACTCCAATATAAAATGTAAATTTTGGCTGTTAAAAACTTTTAATTAAAATTTAAGTGATAAAAGAATCAAAATCTTATTGAAATATCTTCTTTTATATTTTTAAAGTGGGGAATTAAAGATGCTTCATTTATTGACAGTAAAGAAATAAGAACTGGTCCTCCTCCGTCTTATAAAAAAATAAAAAGCCATATTTCAAAAAAGTGAAAAAGTTGTCATAATATAAGATAAAATTTAAACTAATATATATCTTAAAATCTAATATAAATTGTGGATCAACAATCACTTGAAATTTTTGAATAAACTTTATTAGATTACAAGGACAATAACAAATTATTAGTCATATAGGTGGTAAGTAATAATCGATTGGTCTAAAGCCCAGTCAAACCCAAAATCAAAACATAAAGTATTAGGAAGTGATCTTTTGGATTTAAGGGCTAAAATAAATGATTTGGAGAAAAATCTTGCTCAAAAAAGAAAAGAGATCAAGGATTTGAATGATCGAATAATATCTGCTACAACAGACGTAGAATTCGGGTTAAATAAGGTCGAAAAAAGAAATAAAGAGTTTGAAATTCGAGATAAAGCATTAAATGATAAAATAAAGTTTTTAGAAAAGACGATTTTAAACAGAGATAAAGAAATTGGAATTCTAAAAATAGATATAGAGCAGAGAAATAAACAAATTAATAATCTTAAAAAGCTTGAAATTCAATTCTTAGAAAAGGATAAGGATATTGCTCATTTAAAAAAAATAATTGAACAAATGAATAAACAAAAGGAAATTGATAAGAAAGATTTTTTGCAACAACTTTTAAATAAAGATTTAGAAATAGAAAAAACAAATGAAATCTTAAAAAAAATCAAAAGGCAACTTGAAACTAACGAAAATCTAATCCATAAAAAGGATTTAGAAATTCAAAAGCTTGAAAATGAATTTGAGGCTAAAACAAAGCAAATAAATGAGATAACTAATAATTTTAAAGTGCTTGAGTTAAAAATTTCTGATGAAATTCAATTATCTTCAAAACTCATTAAAAAGATTGATAAGCTGATGCATCTTAAAGGATTTATATCTGATAAAGAGTTCGAACATTTAAAAGAGAAAATAGAAAAAGACCAATTACAATTGAATTACTAAAAAAACTATTTTATACTTATCGAGTAAGACTTCTTTTTTGTGTGTAAAAATATTAAGACACGATATTTATAAGTAAAATTTTTATACGAAAGTAAGAATTTCTATTATATTAGAACAGATATATTTATTAAACTAATGTGATAACCTAATAACAAGGGTTCATATTAATAATAATTTATCGAGAATACCTAAAGGAGATAAAAAAAGTATGAGAATAGATTGGGAATTAGCAACTATAAAACCTAATAGAAGGCAAAAAGTGGAGGGAAAATTTCTTTTAGATTTAAGAACTAAAATTTATGATTTAGAACATGATTTATCTCAAAGAACTAAAGAAATAGAACAAGCAAAAGAAAAATTAACAATCACCGAGCAAAGTTTTAACCAACTTACCGGAAAGTTCATAGCTTCTGAAAAAAATATGAATGAGATTATTTCAGATTTGAAAAAGAAATTACGTATGGCTGAGACAAAAGTTACAGAAAAAAAAGAGAGAACTGATATATCTTTAGACAGAATTTCAGAACTGGAACAAAAAATCGTAAACAAGGATAATGAATTAATGAGAGTTAAATTTAATTTAGAAAAAGCTATTAAAGAAATTGAAAAAATCAAAAGTCAATTCAATCAGAACTCTTCAGGGAAAGAGAACCAAATCGAATATCTTAGGTCTGATTTAGAAAGTACCAAAAGAGAAATTGGAATATTAAAGAAAGAGCTGGAACAAGCTGTAGAGACAAGAAATTTAGACGTTAATCGTTTTAAAAATGACCTAGATAAACAAAAAGAGGAGCTAGAACTAAAGAATAAACAAATTGAAATTAATAAAAAGGATTTAGATCACACCATTTTAACTAAGGACAGCATAATTGCTAAACTTGAGAAAGATCTCGAAAAAAAGATTGATCAAATAGAAGAATTAAATAATAACATTAATGAATTATATGGTCAAATGTCTAATGTCAAAGATTTTCCAATACCACGCGAAAATGAAAGTGAGGTTTTTAGAAGAATTAAAGAATTAATGGATTTAAAAGGATTTGTAACTGATAAAGAATTAGAGCAAATTTTATAATGAATTTGCTTTCTAAATTTAACCTTTCTATTAATCATAGATATTTCTATTTAAATTGGGCACTAATTTTAAAGAACTATAAAATTTCATGAAATTTTAAGAAATTTAAAGAAATATTTATAAAATTAGGAATAGATATACTCATTATCAATAATTATGGCTTTTTAAAAAGTCCGAGATTAAAAAAGTGGAAAAAATTTGAGTATTGATTGGTCTAAAATAGAATCTAAACCTGAAACGAAAATAAAGGTAGACGGGCAGATTTTGTTAGATTTTAGAGCTAAAATTCACGATTTAGAATTGGAATTAGCTCAAAATAAAAAAAATTTAGAAAAAACGAGAGAAAATTTAAGTAAAAAAGAGGATACATTACGAGATTTAACTGATAAGTTATCATTTAATGATAAAGATTTAAAGGAATCTAAAGAGCAACTTAGAAGGGCAGAGAAGGAAATAAGCTTATTAAAAAATAATATAGCTAAATTTGAGCAAAAT
This sequence comes from Promethearchaeota archaeon, assembly GCA_048941265.1. GTDB lineage: Archaea > Asgardarchaeota > Lokiarchaeia > Sigyniarchaeales > SOKP01 > LW40-45. The sequence continues at coordinate 9,036 of JBHLNT010000056.1, read as the reverse complement.
TTATCTGAAAAAAGCAATGAAATAGAAGTTTTAAAGGAGGGACCTGTAAAAGATCTTACCGAAAAGAAGAATCAGATAGAAAATCTAAAAAATATTAATAATCAAAAAAATAGAGAAATTGAAAGGTTCAAAATTAATATAGAGCAAAAAAACAAAGAGATTGAAAATTTAAGAGAAATTATTGAACAAAAAGAACAAGAAATTACAAAAATTAACAGTGATTTAGAAGCAAAATTAGAGCTAAATAATGATTTCAAAAATAAAATAAAGATATTGGAGGCTGCTATTTCAGAACAACAATCGACTCGATACCTTGTTGATGAAATTAAAAGTATAATGCAACAAAAAGGATTCCTATCTGATCGTGAATTTGAGGATTTAATAAAATAATAGAAAAAAGCGCGTCAAATGTTGGTTTTTTAATGTTGTTAAATTATATCATGAAAATTCCAAATTTTTAAAGTTTTATCCCATGATCCACTGAATATATATTTACCATCAGGAGAGAATAAAACCGATCTTATGGCATCTTCATGACCTTGAAGTGTTTCAATAAGATTCCATGTATTTACCTCCCACACTTTTAAAGTTTTATCAAGAGAAGCACTAATCATATATTTGCCATCGGGAGAGAAAGCAATTGAATCTACTGAACCTTTATGGCCCTCAAGTATTCCAATGATTATCTCAGTTTCGAAATCTATAATGTTTATTTTACAATTTTCTTTAGGTAGAAAATATGCTAAACCACAAATAATTAATTTTCCATCAGGAGACATTGACATTGAATAGATTGGCTCTTCTTGCCATGTTATTTTTTTTATAAGGGTAGCACTACCATCAAGAGAATAAATTCTAACGCTACAATCGGCACCAAGCATTTTACCTGATCCCGTCAAGATATATTGTCCATCGGGAGAGAAAGTAATTACTCGAACCTTTTCCTCATATCCTTCAAATGTAGTGATAAGATCACCTGTTTTTAACTCCCAAAGCTTCACAGTTTGATCGCTTGCAGCACTTGCGAGATATTTTCCATCTGGAGATATTGCTAAAGAAACAATCTTTTTACTATGAGCTTCTATTTGTCTTAATGGTAAGGCTGTTAATAAATCCCAGATCCATATGATACGGTCTTTTGAACCACTTGCTATATACTTACCTTGGGGAGTAATAACCACAGATGTGATTTCATCCCTATGCTCTTCAAGCTTACGGATTGTTTTTCCTGTACCAAATTGCCATATTCTTATTGTACTGTCAGATAGACCAATGACAATATAAATACCATCAGGAGATATTGCCATTGAATTTATGCGAGCATCAAATCCTTTTAAAGTGAAAATACAATAATTTTCTTCCAAATCCTAAAGACCATTAACGGCTTTAATTGAGATTTTTTTATAACAATTAATATATTTTATTTATTTTAAATAATCTTTATAATGGTTTATCAATATTATGAAATTTAAAAAATGATATAAATCATTCTAAAAGAACTCCCATATAAAGGATTAAAAATGATTATTTGTTGGATTTAAGTTTACTCCTATAAAGTTTTCCCATTAAATAAACAGGGAAATTTATTTAACTATATAATCTTATCATATTGAAAATGATAATAATCTAGTACTTTTCTTACCAATTCTTTAAAACTATACTCAATGTTATGATTAGCTTTTGAAGATGTCTTAATAAAGCTTTTTTCATCATGTCTTTTAAGAAAACGATCAATGACTAAATCATCTATAAGAGTGCTTGCATCTGGAGTATTTATTAAATCACTCTTAGTGCCAATTATAAATCTCGGTGTGTTTTGGTGATTATGTTGAACAAGCTTATCGTACCACCAATCCAGCATAAGTAAAGTTTGAATATTTACTAAACTAAAAACCAACATAATACCGTTTGCACCACTAAGGTAATAAAGAAAGAATTTTCTGAATTGTTCTTGTCCTCCAAAATCCCATAAAGAGAGCCTAATGAATTTTTCCTGCCCGCCAACTAAAATCGGTAGATCATAAGTATAAAAATCAACACCAATAGTCAATTGGGTATTTGCATCAAAAGTATTGTAGCAAAGCCTTCTACATATACAAGTTTTGCCCACCCCACCTTGACCTAATACGCACAGCTTAATAATGTACTGCGGTTTTATCTCATTTGTACTATTATTGTTCTTCATAAACGAACGATATATCTTAACCCTTTATTTTAGAATTTTTTTATCTTCTCGAATATTTTTGATGAAAATTTTTACTAATCATCTAATAAAACAAATTATTAATAAGTTTAAGGAAAAAGATATTAAAATGATCTGAAGAAATGTAACATAAAAAGGCAAGCCTCTTTTTGATTTCAAAAGATTTTTTCAGTCAAATATTGCATTTTTTCAAAACATCAGATAAATTATGAAGTGTTCCATCATCGCCAATAATTCCTCCAAAATTTTTAATAATTTCTTTTGCAATTGGGGTATCTTTTATCTTTATTGTATAGTTCCTTGCATTTGTAAGAGATTTTAAATTCGAAATTCTTGTCCTATTAAGTCCAAGCACTTTTAGATTTTTCGGACCTTTTATTTTAGGTACTTTAAAAAGGGGGCAATCGTGAAGGTGGAGCTCTGATAAATTTTTTAATGTTTCCAATCCAGTAATTTCTGTGAGGTGATTACCTGAAAGGATTAATATTTTTAAATTAACAAGATTTTCAAGCCCTTTAATTTCAATAATTTCATTATAACACAAATTCAAATATTCTAAATTGGTAAGATTTTCTAATCCCTCGATAGTAAGGATTTTATTAGAATGCAAGTCAATAGTTCTAAGATTTTGAAGCTTATCAAGCCCCTCTATTTTTACTATATAATTATGAGAAAGATCTAAGTTCTCAAGATTAATAAGGTTATCAAGACCTTTAATATCAAAAATCTCATTCTGCGACAGCTCTAAGCTTTTTAAACCCAAAATTTTATCAAGCCCTTTTATTTCTGTAATTTCTTCAATAGATTTTAACCATAGATCTAAAACACCGTTTACGACAGGGAACTTTCTTCCTCCATATACCACATAGTCTTTTATATCTTTCAATTCCATTTTATAACTATTGAATTATATTTTTAGCTATTTAAAACTATTGATTCTGGTCTGTTTATGTTACGATAATGTTTTAATTTAGAACACGAAACAAAAAATCTCGCATAAAAACCTTTGCTTCTAAAAGCTTTTTTTTTTGTAAGAAGTTTCCATTAAAACTATACCTATATAATAAAAGAAAAAACTTTATTAACCAATAAAAAAATTTAGCAATAATCGGTTGAAAAATTACCTAATCTTATAAGAGATCTTTAAAAATTTGAAAGGAAGATTAAAATGGGTCTAAGAACCGTAGAAGAATATATAAAAGGTCTAAGAGATAACCGAGAGGTCTGGATTGTTGGAGAAAAAGTTGAGGATATAACCACACATCCCATGCTAAAAGTAGGTGTTGAAACAGCTGCAATAGATTATAAAATGGCTGAGGATCCAAAGTACCGAGATCTTGCTGTGGCAAAACATCCGGAAACGGGTGAACTGATAAGCAGACACTATTATCTACCTAAAAATGCTGAAGAATTGCTAAAAAGACACGAGTTAATAATAACTGCAACTAGACTTGGCGATGGTATAATACCATTTACCAAGGATGTAGCTGGTGACAGCTTAAATGCGGTAATGATTACAAACGAGTTAATGAGAAAAAAGGAATACATTGAGAGAATTAAAGAATACTATAACTATGTCAGAAAAAATGATTTGAGCGTAGCTTGCGCAATGACCGATGTTAAAGGAGATCGAAGCCTCCACCCATCTTCACCTGATCAATCACATCCGGATTTCTATGTCCGTTTAATTAATAAAAACGACAAAGGAATAATAGTTAGAGGAGCGAAGATACATATAACTTCAGCCGCTTACTGTGATGAAATTCTAATCCTGCCTTGCAGAGCTATGACAGAGAGTGATAAGGACTATGCCTTAGCTTTCGCTGTTCCTGCGAACACTAATGGATTAAAACAAATATGCCGCCCTTTTAGATATAACCAAAGCCCGCTGGAATTTCCAATTGATATGCCCATAAGATCCCATACCGAGTCAATGATAATATTCGATGATGTCTTCGTACCTTGGGAAAAAGTTTTTCTCTGTGGTGAATGGCAATATGCAGGTGCCATGGCATATAACTTTTCATACTCTCATAGACACACTGCCTCTTGCTATAGAATAGCCATGACCGAAATATTATTAGGATTAGCTGTAGCCATAGCTGAATACAACGGAATAGACAAAATCTCACATGTCAGAGAAAAAATTACAAATATGATAATTTACTTAGAAACATTGAGTTCCTTGGCAAGGGCTTCATGCACAGACCCTGTAATACGCGGGGGAATAGCCATACCTAATCCCATTATTAGTAACTTAGCAAAATATCACTTTGCTGAAAATTATCACAGCTTTGTAAAAGATATAGAAGACCTCTGTGGAGGTATATTCACAACAGCTCCAACATATAAAGATTATCAAATTCCAGAATTAAAAAACTACATTGACAAGTATCTGGGTGGAAAAAAAGGAATAACTACAGAGGATAGATTGAAAATAGTACAAGCATTAAGAATCGAGTTAACCTCAGATGTGGAGGTTCTAGCGCTCCATGCCGAGGGTTCACTCCAGGCTCAAAGAATGGTTATCTACGGAGAGTCTATAGAACGGCTCAAGGAATACAAGGAAAGGGCAAAAAGGATTGCAGGTATAAAATAATATAAATACTAATTCTTGTAAGTTTTTTAGTTGGAAAGATTTTCAAGACATTTTATTACAATTATCTTGTTGTAAGATATATTTAAAGTCTTTAAATTATTAAGATTTTTAAGACCTTAAGTCTCACAATTTTTTTATGAGGATGCTGATCTAAATACTTTAAATTTTTAAAATAATCTATTCTTTAAATTTGAAATAAAAATTAGGATATAGATTCAAATTTTTCGGACCGCTTATTTTAGGGATTTTAAAGCTATCAAGACCTTTAATATCAAAGATCTGATTCTTCGACAGTTGACTATTCTATTTATATTGAAGTTTTGTGATTTTAAAGAAAAATCAATTAACAAATCAAAATTTTGTAGATATAAAGATTTAATAGAATGGAAAAAAAATAGAATAATTATATAATTTGTTTTAAAATCGCACTAAATTTTATCTAAAATTACAAAATAAAGGGAAAAATAATGGTTAAAATAAAATCTATCGCATTAGATACTGGCGGAACAATGACTGATAGTTTTATAATAGATGAGACGGGTAAATTTACTGTAGGAAAAGCACAAACTACTCCAGAAAATGAATCTGAGGGAATACTCAATTCAATTGCCGATTCTCTACAATATAGAGGGATTACATTAGCCGATTCAGGTGAATCTGTTGAAGCATTGGTTTATTCCGGTACAGCTATGTTAAATCGTCTTTTAGAAAGAGAGGGAAATAGCAATATAGGGGTCATTGTAAATGCTGGATTCGAAGATCTTTTAAGATTAGGAAGAGCTCTTCAATGCTGGATTTGGCTAGATTATGGAGGCAGGTTACATGCTAGAGAGCATGAACATCCTGAACCACTTATCCCAAGAAAGCAAATTAAGGGAGTAAGAGGCAGAATTAATTTCTGGGGAGAAGAACTAATTCCGCTTTATAAAGAAGATGTAAGAAAGGCTGTGAGAGAATTGCTTGGTAAAGGCGTAGAAAGTATCTGCGTCTGTTTGCTCTGTTCGTATATGAATTCGAGCCATGAAATGCAGGTAGAAAGAATTGCAAAAGAAGTTATGCAGGATATGGGCAGAGAAATTCCTGTTATTTTATCAAGTGAGCATAATCCAGTAAGAGGTGAAACACCACGACTTAACGCTATCATTATAGAACAATATGCCGCGGAACCTTCGAGGAAACAATTAATTGAAATTGCTGAACGATTAAAAGAAAAAGGTGTTCCTGCTCCCCTCAGAATTTTAACTACATATGGTGGGACAATTTCTCCTTATCATAAAACTCTTATACCTACTATGGTCTCAGGTCCGATTGGTGGTATGATTGGTACACAATTTATAGCAGAAAAATATGGAATCAAAAATTTAGTATCTTCTGATGTAGGCGGCACAAGTTTCGACGTTGGTCTCGTGATGGAAAGATATGTTCCAGCAAAATGGGAAAGCTCTCTGGGAAACTTTATATTAAATATTCCAATGATAGCTTTAGATTCTATAGGTGCTGGTACTGGAATGTATGTCCGATATAACAATATTTCTGATAGATTGGAATTTGGTCCTGAAAGTGCTGGGTACAAGATTGGAGTATGTAATGAACAATCTGGAGTAGAAACAGTCACTATGACTGATTGTAGTATAATTCTGGGATACCTTAATCCAGATTACTTTCTTGGAGGAAAAATTAAATTGAATAAAGAACGAGCTTTTAAATATATCGAAGAACAATTAGCGGATCCCTTAAAATCAGATCCTTATAGCACTGCCAGAGGAGCCCTTGACTTAATAGAAATTAATATGAAAAACCATCTCAATGGAATGATTCAAGGTCTTGGATTTAGACCAGAAAATTATACTTTAATTTCTTTTGGAGGAGGAGGTCCCCTTCATGTAGCCGGTTACGCTCGAGAATTGAATTTTCAGAATATACTAATCCCTGAGTGGGCACCGGCTTTCTCTGCTTTCGGTTGTGCATGTGCAGATCATTCATATAGACATGAAAAATCAGTTGATTTAGTAATGCCCCCTGATGGAGGGATGGATGGATTTGTAGCATCAATGATGAGTTCCACGTGGACAGATTTAAAAATTGAAATTTCCAAAGAGTTTGAAAAAGAGGGAAGGGATGTTAGAGAAATGGAATTCAGACCTTCACTCCGCATGCAGTATTTTGGTATGTTTGACGACTTAGAAGTAGAATCGCCTGCAGAGGAATTAACGAGTCAATATTCTACGGAAAAAGATCGTTATGTTTCTGAAGATTTGATAGAAATCACTAGAAGATACAACAAACTTTTTGAGGAGATATTCCGCAGAGGAACAACAAGTCCGGAACTTGGTTATCACATAACTAAGACAATAGGGACTGGGATAGTGCCAGTTCCAAAACCTAAATTACCAGAACAAGAGCTAAGTGGTAAAAAGCCAGATGATGAAGCTTCAAAAGGGAACAGAGAACTATTCTGGGGAAAAGGCTGGCATGATGCTTCGCTCTGGGAGATGAGTTTATTAAAAGCAGGAAATATTGTAGATGGTCCAGCGGTTATTGAAGCTCCAGCAACTACTCTGGTAGTTCCACCGGGATATCGGGTTAAACTTGATAAACATAGAATTTTCCATATGGAGGTGTAATTAATGTCGAAAAATCCAATAGGATGGAATGGAAAGCCTCTAGTGCAAATGTTAGAAGAAAGTGAAAAACTTTTTGAAGAAACAAATTACTATTACGGATTAGACAAACTTAGCTTAAAAGAGCAAGATCCATTTAATTATGAACGCTGCTATGCAAGTTTAAGAGGTGCAATCGTATCTGCAAGAGAAACTGCATTACACGTTGCAGCTTCACCAATAGTTAAAGAAATTGGTGAACTTTGTTTTGGGTTATATACACCTGAAGGAGACTCTATAGTGGTTTCGACTGGTATATTAGTTCATATTCATACCATGAGCGAAGGAATTAAATTCATGATACGGGAAAATTATGAAGAGGACGTAGGAATTAATCCTGGTGATATTTTCCTGAACAATGATCCTGAATGTGGTAATGTCCACACGACAGATGTGCAAACTCTTATCCCACTATTCTGGGAAGATGAGCTAATAGGCTGGGCTGGTGGTGTGACCCATCAGATTGATACTGGTGGTATAACACCCGGACATGACTTGATATCTGCTGTTCAACGATTTGACGATGGCGTTTATTATACATGTCGCAAGATAGGTTCTAATGATAAAATATGGAAAGACCACTTAATAAATGCTAGAAGATCAGTAAGAACTCCTATGTATTGGGAATTGGACGAAAAATGTAGATTAGCAGGAAATTTGATGATTAGAGATGCGGTTCATGATTTTATTCAACGTGAGGGTATCGATTACTATAAACGATTTGTAAGGGAAGCAATAGAAGAAGGCAGAAGAATCCTTATTGAAAGAGTAAAAGAACGCCTCGTACCTGGAAGATATAGAGCTGCATCCTTTATGGATGTAGGTATGAAAAATGAAGCGTGGCAACCTACAGCAAAAATCGATAAGATCTCTAACGAGCCTTTAGAAATTATTGTAAAAGAAAATGGCATATTCTCTCTTTCATTTGAGGGAGCAAGTGGTCCCGGACCAAATTGCATGAACTGTGCTAAAGGTGCCATGGAAGGAGGACAATGGGTCCTTTTGACCCAAATTTTAATATATGGTGATAAAGTTAATGATGGAGCATATTTTGCTGTAGAAAAAGAGTACCCTGCCGGAACATGGTCTAATCCAGGTGATCCTTATCTCTCCTATCAGGCTCCCTGGGGGAACTTGATTCCTGCCTACACGGGAATGATGAAATGCATATCTTATGGCTTATTTTCCCGCGGATATAGAGAAGAAATTGTCCCTGGCTATGGTTTTACCGGAGATGCGATTCAAGGTGGAGGAATCTATTCCTCAGGACCTCTTGAGGGTCAGAGATGGTCTCTATCAACCTTTGAGATCAGCGGTCAGGGCTTAGGAGCTAGTGCCGTAAAAGATGGATTAGATTGGGGCTATGCCATGTGGAACCCCGAATCAGATCTTGGCGATGTGGAGACATGGGAGCTATTTCAAGGTGGAATTCCCTATTTAGCTAGAAAAATCAAGCCAAATAATGCAGGTCATGGTAAATATCGAGGAGGAGCAAACTATGCAGGTATAGCAATGGTCGCCTTCTCGAGGGGAGTCGAATTCTTTGGAGCTCGAGATGGTTTATGCTTTCATGG
>JBHLNT010000247.1:0-5608 GCA_048941265.1 Promethearchaeota archaeon | reverse complement strand
CAATACCGCCGCAAGATATACTGCACCGGGTCTTTCCGTTCCGTTAAATCCCCATATGGCTTTAGGGATAAAAGGAGCCATATCCATAGTTTCCGCACCATAACACCAACTTGGAGTAACTGTTATTGAAATTCCCACATTTTCTTTTCGAAATTTATCAGCACATTCAACAGCCTCAGCTATACCCCCGATTGTAGTGTCAGCAATTACACACTCAACTTCCATGCCATTGGGATGTTTTAAGTTTGTAGTTAAAAATTCGGCACAGGTTTTAGCCATATCCATTGTTTGTTCTTCAAGGGCATCTCGAACACCCATTTCCCGACCATCAATAGTAGGTCGTATTCCAATTTTTGGAATTGCTCCTCGGAATCTTTTTTTTCCAACATGTTTTTGCATTAATTTATTCACTTAAATTGAATATTTGATGAATGTCTAAAATTTATTTAATTTATTCAATTATTTTTAAATACTTTATATTTTTCCATTTTATTCTTTGACTGCTTGAAATAGTGCTTCTATATTTTCAGGAGGCACGTCGGGGAGGATCGCTTCATGACTAGGAGAAATAATTAGGCCAGTTGGCATTATCTTTTTTAATTCATGTACTTTTGCTCTAACTTGACCAGCACTACCAAATACTAATAACTCCTGTGCATCTACTCCTCCACAAAAAGAAACTTGATCTAAATAATGCTTTTTTAACCTTTCGGGTTCCATATGTACTGCTAAAGCTTGTATGGGATGTATAGCATTTACACCAATTTTTATTAATTCCGGAATTGCCTCAAAGATTGAACCACAAGAATGATATATGACTTTTAAACCATAAGATTTTGCTTGATCAACTAGCTTTTTTGCTCCCGGCATTGCAAATTTTCTTATATGCTCAGGAGAAAGCATTAAACGTTTTTGGCCTCCGAAGTCATTTCCGATTAAAACAGCATCAAGCTTACCTTTAGTTGCCTCATAAAATATTTTATTTGCTTTAAGATAGAACTCAATGATTCTGTCATGAACTGCGTTAAATATTTCTGGATATCTGAGCATTTTAACGAAAGCTGTCGACATTCCGAATGCTGAATAAACATCTTGGAAATGGGCTGACCAGAGAACACCCATGATAGGATACCCATTAGGAACATTTTCAACCGTTTTTTTGCACTCTTCAGGATTTATATGTTCTGATGGATCCGGCCAGTTAAATTTATCAATATCATCCTTTAATGGATCAAAATAATCTTCAAAAAATCCAGGGGCAGTTAAAGTTCTATGCTCCATATCTTGCCCTTTCTTAGGAAAATCAAAAGCCATCGCGATGTGATTATTTGGAGGGTGATTATAAGGAACATCCACTTCCCAAATATCACTTCCAATTTTTAGTTTCAATTCTCGAAGGTTTGATACTTGAAAATAACGAAATAAAGCTTCATAAGCTGCAGGAACAGGCATTCCTAACCAACAAGCCGGTCGATCGACAGGCTTTCTTTCTATTGTAGCAAAAAATCTTTCTTTATGGTTCAATTAAAATCCTTTTAAATAATTAAATATCATTAATTTGATTTATTTTTACTCTAAATGATATTGCGGGTGAAATCTCTATTTTCTGTGGCAGTGTTATGATTAAATTACTATTTTGCACCCTCCATTTTAAATTTTTTTCATTGCCAAGTAGATTAACCTGTGAAATCTTTTTGAGATTAATATTTTCAATATGTATTTCATCAGTCTCTGGTTTACCCATTAAAATTATGAAGAGAAGCTCATTTTTTTGTGTAAATCTCACGGGGATCCCTTCCAAGGTGTTTCCTTTGGCTCTTTTCCAAGGTCTAGTTCCAAAAATAGCTTCACCATTAACATCCAACCACTTGCCAAGCCTCAATAAGCATTTTTTTTGTCCTTCTGGAATTGTCCCGTCAGCCATAGGACCGACATTCAATAAAAGATTCCCGTTTTTACTAACGATATCAATCAACATTAAAATTACTTCCTCGGGAGTCAAGTAATCTACGTCAGATTCGAATTTATTATATCCAAAAGAATTGCCTATTCCTCTACACGTTTCCCACTTTTTTTCCTTAATTTTTTTGAATACGGTATATTCTGGTGTGGTGTAATCAAAATGGGCTAATTTAGCAAAAGTCTTATTTTCTGGATTAATTTGCTTCCATCTATCATTTACTACTCCATCTGGTATATTATTATAAAAATATGCAAATATTTCAAGGACATTAGTTCCAGGGGGATAGCCCATATCAGCCCAAAGTAATTTTGGTTTATATTTATCGATTAATTCATAAATGTGTTTGTTTACATATTCGGTATATTCTGGAGGATTAATATAATTTTCAACAAAGCTTGCAGCATCTTTAATTGGGTTAAGATTGAAAGACCAATCCCATGCGGTGGAATAATAAAAACCCATTTTCATCTCATTTTTTCTAACTGCTTCAGTTAATTCTCCCACAATATCTCTAATGGCTATATAGTTCTCTTTATTGGGATTTGGATATTTACTCGGCCATAATAGAAATCCATCGCAGTGCTTTGTAGTCAATACCACATATTTTGCACCAATTTTTTTGAAAAATTCGGTCCATTCATTCGGATCCCATTTTTTTGTAGCCTCATTGAACATAGGAACGAAATCATCATAAGAGAAATTCTTTCCATAAGTTTCATCATGATATATTTGCGTTGGACTACCTGGAATTCGAAGTGTATTCAAATACCATTCTGCATATGGATTATTCGTAAAATGAACTTCAAATCCTTTCTTCATCGATTCTACAAGATCCACCCCAGTTACAGCAAACGCGGGAACTGAATAAAGCCCCCAATGAATAAAGATACCTAATTTAGCATCATGATACCACTCCGGAACTTCATGTTTACTAATAGATTCTTTATCAGCGGTATATGTCATGTTTCTTAATATTACCAAAAAATTTTTTCATAAAATTATACTAGTGATATTTTTTAAGATATTTATTAAAAAGGTTTAGGTGTAATCTTCAGTGTAAATACCGGGAGATCCTCTAAATTTTGCTTGAGTGAAATTTTCAGGTTTTCTCCTTCTTGATTCCAATCCAAATTACTATTTTGACCTAATAATTGAATTTCTGAATTTTTTTTAATTCCTAGCGACTTAATGATAATATGATCCTGCTTAGGTTTATCCAGTAGAAAGACATAAAGCGTTTCTGGTTTTTGAGTATAACGGACGTCAACATTATCGATTGTTTTACCCTCAGGATATTCCCATGGACGGGTTCCGTATATTGCTTCTCCGTTAACCTCAAGCCATCTGCCAAGTTCTAATATACATTTCTTTTGAATCTCAGGAATTGTCCCGTCAGCCATAGGGCCCACATTCAGAAGGAGATTACCATTTTTACTTACCACATCGACAAACATTCGGATAAGTTCTTCAGGACTTAGATAATCTACCTCTTTCTCAAATTTGTTATAGCCAAATGAATTACCAATTCCTCTACATGTTTCCCATTTTTTCTTTTTTATTGACTTATAGGTGAGATATTCCGGCGTTTTAAAATCAGAATATGGTATAACCCTCTTACCATCTTCATTTGTCTGAACCCATCGATCATTAATAATACCTTCGGGAATTTTATTCAGATAATATGCAAAAATTTCATATACATTAGTATTTGGGGGATAACCGATATCGTTCCATAAAATTAAAGGTTCATATTTATCAATTAATTCATACCAATGATTATTAGCATATTTAATATACTCCGGGTTGGAATTCCCATTTGTAAGGAAGCTTATGGCATCTTTTATGGGGTTTGGATTGAAAGACCAATCCAAAACGCCTGAATAATATAAAGCCATTTTCATATCTCTATTTTTAACTGCCTCTGTTAATTCTCCTGTAATATCTCTGCTTGCCATATAACTTTTTTTATTCGGATTAGGATATTTGCTATGCCAGAGAAGGAACCCATCATGATGTTTTGTAACAAGAACTACGTATCTGGCTCCTACTTTTTTAAATAAATCAGCCATTTGTTCCGGATCCCATTTTTCTATAGCTTTGTTGAACATTGGTACAAAATCATCATAAGAAAAATTCTCTCCGTAGGTTTCTTTATGATATTTTTGAGTGGGACTGTCTGAAATTCGAAGGGTATTTAAATACCATTCAGCATAAGGATTTCTTTTAAAACCCTCCTCAAGACCAACTTCATTTAAAGAATCAGGAATCTTTAATCCTATAGGAGCAAAAGCAGGCACAGAATAAAGCCCCCAATGAATGAAGATACCAAGTTTTGCATCATGAAACCACTCCGGAACCTCGTGCTTTCTTATAGACTTCTTATCAGCTATATATCTCATAACTTTAATAAGCTTTTTATTTTTTTAAATTAAATGCCTATAAGCTTTAATTTCTTATTAAATTTCAAAATTATTATATCTGATATTTTTCTCGCATTTGTATTGTGATTTTATTTTGTTGGTTGATTTCTTGAAATAGGTACGCACTTGGTCGTGGTTTGCGCTCCATGGTTTCATAATTCGTTTCTATTAACCCGAAACGCTTTGTAAACCCTTCTGCCCATTCAAAATTATCAAGTGTCGTCCAATATAAATATCCCCTTATATCAACACCACATTGTATTGCCCGGTGGATCTCTTTTAAATGTTGGAGTATATATTTACATCTGCGCTCATCTTGAGTTGTTGCGATTCCGTTTTCTGTGATAATAATTGGCTTTTTATATTTACTCAACTCCATCAATAAATTATAAAGTCCTTGAGGATATATCTCCCATCCCATATCTGTTTTTTCTAACGGGCCAGATATTTCTTCAGGTGAGGCAGATTTGCTTGTTAAACCTCTTGTATAATAATTAAAACCAATAAAATCAGTTGAATTTTTAAGATATTCGAAGTATTCATTATTGCCAAATGGTAATCCAATGAATCCGGTATTGATTGCATCCAAGAACCACCAATTTGATGCTTGTGCCCGATATATTGTTTCTTTTATATCTGATTCAGAGTTTAAGTTAAAAGGTTCATAAGCTATGAGATTTTTGACTATACCTACTTTTGGTCTATTTAATTTAACAAATGATAGCGATAATGATTTTACAGTTCGATGAATAGCATGATATGCCTTCCCATGACTTTTTAAAAGGTTAAGGGCGACTTTAGAAAAACTTAACCGATTCCTTTTATTTGGCGGATGTATTCCGATTAAATATCCGAGGAGGGAAACAATCATCGGCTCGTTTATAGTATTCCAATAGGGTATTAAATCGCCTAATTCTTCAGCAACATACACACTGTACCGCTCAAAAAGATCAATGATTTCAGAATTTTCCCAAGCCCCTATATTTTGGAGCCAAATAGGATTTGTGAAATGATGAAGCGTTACCATTGGAATTATTTCATTCTTGATTAATTCATTTAATAAATCGCGATAATGCAAAATTTCTTTAGGATCGAACTTACCCTTTTCGGGCTCTATTCTGCTCCATTCCAGTGAAAATCGATAACACTTATGTCCTAATTTTTTCATTAATTGAATATCTTCTTTATATTTGTTATATTGATCACATGCTTTACCGGATATAGA
>JBHLNT010000055.1:0-24558 GCA_048941265.1 Promethearchaeota archaeon | reverse complement strand
AAAAGCTAAAAAATTAAATATGATTAATTTTAGAATTAATTAAATAAAAGGTAAAAAATTAAAAGAATTATAAACAATAAAAAAATATATTTACTATCCCAAATTAATTTGTGAGTAAGACCGTACTATGGAGTCAACTCCTGAGTCTTTAGATACTATTCTTAAAAAATTATTAGCTGCAATCCCAGAGGTAAAAGCCGCCGCAATTGTATCTGTGGAAGGCTTGCCTATTGCTTCTGCTTTACCCCAAGGTGTTGATGAAACGCGAATAGCTGCAATGACTGCTGCGCTTTTGAGTTTAGCAGAAAGGGCTGCACTCGAAATGAATAAAGGAGAATTCGAACAAGTATATGTTAAAGGCTCAAGTGGTTATTTACTCGTTCTATCAGCTGGTCAAAATGCTGTTTTGACTGTATCAACCACAAAAGATGTACGACTCGGTTTGATCTTCCTAGATTGTAAAAGGACGTGTGAAAAAATAGCCAAATTAATTTAAGATTTTCTCGCTCTTTGAGTAAAGTAATTAACAAAAACCACAAAATATTAATTTTATAATACATTTTCAACTCTATCTAAATTTTAAACTCTATTAGATTAAATTAAATAAAATCTGAGAATCACACTCAGATCAAGGAACTGATAAAAAATGTTTAAGCTGATTACTATAGAAGGACGGATTTCCATACCACCATTCTTATTTGACCAACCTAAAGAGACATCAGCAAGAATAATTTTAGCTGAAGATTATGAAGGCATTATTACCAAAGATTACGGCTTTATCATAGCTATAGTTGATGTCCTTAACGTTGGACCGGGAATGATAATTCCAGGCGACTCTAATACCTTCCATGAATGTGAATTCACAATTCTTACTTTCAAGCCATCAATTTCTGAAGTAATAGAGGGAGACATTGTAGAAATAGTTGATTTCGGCGCATTTATCCGTCTTGGGCCACTGGATGGTTTAGTCCATGTTTCCCAAATTTGCGATGATTACATAGCGTATGAGGCTGTAGGCAATAGATTTATTGGAAAAGAGACTGGAAAAATTCTTGAAGTAAATGATCTTGTAAGAGCAAGAGTAATAGCTGTTTCACTGGGAACTGGGCGTAGCGGTAAACTTGGGTTAACAATGAGACAGAAATTTTTGGGAAAATATGAGTGGATCGAACAAGATATAGAAGATGAGTTATCAGCTAAGGAAGATGATGCTACAACAAAAAAGGAAGGAAAGAAATAAAATAAAATTAAAATTTATAGGTGATTGATTTGACAAAAGAAAAAGCATGCAAAACATGTCATCTTATAACAAAAAATGAGAATTTGTGCCCAAAATGTAAAACTCACACTTTAAGTGATGATTATCATGGTGAAGTTATTATTTTCAAACCTCAGATGTCAAAAATCGCAGAATACTTAAAGGTCGGAGTCCCTGGAAAATACGCCCTAAGAGTTCGTTAAAATATTATTAATTTACATACTGCGATAATAAAAACATTTCTTTTTGATAATAATGGATCATAATTTAATTCTTCCGGAGAATAAAAGACATGAATTCTCTCAGCCATTAGGCAAGTTGATTGCTGGGAATAGAGAAGACACAATATTAAAAATTGAGAAATATTTTAAAATACTCGATAAAAAAAAAGTTGAAATTAATTTCTATTTAGTAGGAGATATTGTTACCCATGATTTCTTAGCAAACCAATTCTTAAAGTTTTTTATTAAACTTTGTATTATTGATGAGAAAACACAAAGAAATTATATAAATCTTGAATTTGAAGATTTTTTTGAAGAAGTGAGTGAGTTTCAAAGTCCAGCTGGGGCCATTCCTAAAGAGAGTTGGAGCCTATTAAGAAATATAGTGCTAACAAACAAAAGAACAGTACTTAAAATCACAGAAGGAGAAGAAGATTTGTTAGTACTTCCTCTTATATTAGAAATCCCTCTAAGAAAAAACGTAAAAAGTTATGTATTTTATGGGCAACCTCCAATTACAGATTCAAAACATACAATTCCAGAAGGTATAGTCATGGTAAGTGTTAATAAGGCTATACAAAAAGGAGTTAGAAAATACATTGAGTTAATGAAAAAATCCTAGACGATAGTTTGGATTAAAAATGCAAAATTTTATTTTGAATCTTCCTTTACATTAGATAATAGCAATTAAAATTTTATAGGTTTACGATGTCTTTTGAAATTGAAATTTTACAGGAAAAGAAGAACCCTTTGATAGATCGGACTGAATTACAAGTCAAAATAAACCACTTTGGAAGTGGAACACCTAATCGATTAGATATTAAAAAAAAAATTGTCGCGATGAAAACATCAGATGAAAATCTCACAATCATTAAAAAAATTATGACCCATTTTGGCGCTACTGAAGATATTTGCAAAGTCTATATTTATGATAATAAAAATGATCTTGAATTTTTCGAGCCCTTCCATATAAGGGTAAGAAATTTACCCAAAGAGAAAAGAACTGAAATTTTTAATCTAAAAAGGAAGAAAGAAGCCTATAAACATCTTTTTAATGAATAAAAAACAAAATTATGTTTGATTTACTATGACTGATGTATCAAAATATTATACTATTGAGGGAGATAAATTAGTAAGAACACATCGGACATGTCCGAAATGCAGTGCTGGATATTTTCTTGCTGACCATTATGATAGATGGTCTTGCGGAAAATGCGGTTACACGGTATTCAAAAGAAAAGGAAAAAAAGGTGCTGCAGTATCTGGACCTAAGGGTGCTAAAAAAAGAACGCCCCGAAAGCGTACTAAATCCAAGTAAACTTCTATAATAACGAATTTACGTCTAGATTTCTTTTATTATTCTATAAATAAACATATTCTCCTTCTTTTTAATTTAAAAATCCTGGTTACTAATCTAGTCTGAAAAAATATATGAAATTCAATAAAAAAATCTGTCTTGGAATAGAAAGTACAGCTCATACTTTTGGAGTGGGGATTATAGATTTTGATGGGAATGTTTACAGTGTTGTTAATGATATATACGTTCCTGAAAAAGGAGGCCTCCATCCTGTTCAAGTAAAAGAGCAACACGTAAATTATTTTCATAGAGTAATTGAAAAAGCATTATCAGAAGCAAATATTTCAATGAAAGACATAGATCTAGTTGCGTTTAGCCAAAGCCCCGGTTTAGGACCAGTGTTAAAAATAGGGGCATTAGTTGCGCGGATGATCAGTCAAATCTTGAGTATTCCGATTATTGGTGTAAATCATTGTATTGCTCATATTGAAATAGGACGTCTAATGTGTAATGTTGAAGATCCCCTTACTTTATACGTATCTGGGGGGAATACAATCGTTAGTGCTTTTGAATCGAAGAGATATCAAATTTTTGGAGAAACTCTCGATCTCCCTATTGGAAATATGATCGATTCATTCGCCCGGGATGCTGGGTTATCCCATCCAGGTGGTCCCAAAATAGAGAAATTAGCCTTAAGTTCTAAGAAATATCTTTCTTTACCATATGTAGTAAAAGGTATGGATTTATCATTTTCGGGACTTTACACTGCAGCAAAAAGATTAATAGAATCGAAAGATTTTGGAGTAAAATATAATTTAAATGATGTTTCTAATTCGGTGCAAGAAACTTGTTTTGCAATGTTAACTGAAGTAACAGAACGTGCATTAGCCCATACCGAAAAAGAAGAAGTATTATTAACGGGTGGAGTTGCTGCTAATAAAAGATTACAAGAAATGATCGAATATATCAGTCAAGAACATAATGCCAAATTTACCGCTGTTCCATTGAAATTTGCGGGAGATAATGGGGCAATGATAGGCTGGACGGGAATCTTAAGATATAAGATGGAAGGTAGCCATGAAATCTCTGAAACAATCATTAAACCTAAAGAAAGGATGGATAATATTACGATTCCATGGAGGTCTTAGGCAATAAAATGAACCAGGACATTGTGAAAGAAAAAATTATTCGAAAAGGTGCTGAAGCAAACCTATATTACGGACATTGGTTTGGAAAAGAAGTAATTTTTAAATATCGTATTCCTAAAAAATATCGCATTGAAGATCTAGATTCAATTATCCGAAAGACACGAACATTAAACGAAGCTAGAGCATTAATCAGAGTTAAAGAATATGGAGTGAATGTTCCTCAAGTATTTGAAATAGACACTCCAAGCTCAACAATAATAATGAAATATATCAATGGAAAAAAGTTAAAAAACCTTCTTGATGAATTGGATGACGAAAAAAAAAGAAAATATCTAAGAACAATTGGACGATTTATTGCTATTTTACATAAAAATGGGCATATCCATGGAGATATTACCACAAGCAATATAATTTTAACTAATCGTGAAGAAATCTTTCTTATCGATTTTGGGCTTCATGAATTTTCTGATTCAGTTGAAGATAAGAGTGTTGATCTACATTTATTAAAGAGAGTTCTAATCTCATCTCATGGTAAAGATTTTGATTTATGTTTTAATGCATTTCTTGAGGGTTATAAGCATGAATATGGTGATGTTGGTTCAAATGAATGTAAAGCTATTATAAAAAACATTTATGTTATCGAAACTCGAGGAAGATATGTTAAAAAAGAAGAACGGCTATGATCCCTCTGCAAATTCTAGTTATTAAAAAGAATTTTGATTTTAAGATAAAAATGTCTTAAATCGAAAATGAATAGAATTCACCATAAAATTTGTTTAATAAAATTATAAATGGGGAAATATTTCGTTCATTTACATTCAAATATAAATAAAATAATGTATATTTAGATTAGATTTAATAATAAGTTCTACTTATTATTATTAATAAATCTGAAAATAAAAGAATATATTAAAGGGCAATCTCTGTAGCTCTAGTGCACTTTAGACATACTTAACGAGTTCCCTTTTGATCTTTAGTTTAAATGGAGTGCTTAAAATGAATGATAATAAAAAAAAAATAACGATGAAAAACATTACAATCAATATCCCAGACATTTATGACAGGAAGATTCAATGGTTAATTGAAAGGAAATTAATCCCATCTCGATCCGAAGCTATTAGGACAGCACTTCGAGAGTTTCTCCATAAGGAATATAGTATTAATTTGGAATTACTAGGTTATTTTGAAGAAGAAAAATAATCTTAATTTTTATTTTAAAATTTACCTTCTAATTTTCCTTGCTTCTCTCTCAACTTCTCTTAATATTATAATATCTCCAAGCCTTACAGGTCCTTTGAGATTTCTTGTGAGAATTCGATTTTTATCGCTTCCCTCAAGAACCCGGACTTTTACTTGACTAATCTCACCAGTAAGTCCTGTGCGGCCAATTATATCAATTACTTCTGCCGGAATGGACATATCCTCAATATCAACGCCTTTACCCTTTTCAATTTTTACCAATATAACCACCGTATTATTTATTTAACGCTGCTATCTGTTTTAAAATGTCATCTAATATCTTTTCGTTTCCTGAACCAACAAATTCAACTGCTATAGAAGATGACCCTACATTGATATTTGCGGCCTTTCCCAAATTTTTTTTAGTCGAAAGATACGTATAAGGAACCTTTTTTTCTTCACAAAGTAAAGGTACATGATATAAAATCTCGGGTGGAGAGACATCTTCAGCCATTATAACGAGTTTCGCTTGAGCTCTCTCAATTGATTTTGTTACTTCATTCATACCTTTGCGGATTTTACTATCCTTCGTTTCTGCTATTGTAGTGAGTACTTTTTTTATTTGTTCTTTTAGCTTATCTGGTACAGTATATTTTACATAACTCATTTTATTTTCTCATTCCATATATTTTTTTCAAATATATTATCATTAATCATCGATTTTAATGAGAAAATCAATAAATGGTTTCAAATAAAATTTTTGCTTTTTAGACTCTAAAACCTAAAAATTTTTTTAGTTTGCATGTTTCTATTATTTAAATTCTATAATTTTTTTATTATACACGATTTATCTCGTAAAAAGATAACTAAATTATAAATATCAAAAAAAATTTTTACAATATGGAGGAGATCTACCGTTATAATTCCTGTTAGATGTTTTTCGTGTGGAAAATTAATTGCACACGTATATAAACCTTATTTAGAAGCAATTGAAAAGGGTGAGAGTTCCGAAGATGCATTTAAGAAATTAGGAATCGAAAGATTTTGCTGCAAGAGAATGATCGTCAGTCATGTAAATTTAATAGATGATCTACTTAAATTTCCTCGACTACAATAATAAAATTACATATTAACTTAGTTTTTAATAAAATTTTTAAAAATTTTAGAACATTTAGAGTTGATTTAAGATTAGTAAATTAAAAGAATTTTCTTGGATCTTTCCGTTTATTGGGGGTATTTTAATTTTTATTGCACTTTTAACACCAGCCTCAATACCCTTAAAAGATACTGAGATTATCTGGATATGGGGTTTGACATTACATGGATCATTTTCCTTGATGGATAATATCATAGCACTTATAATATCAATCATATGCACCGTAATAATCTCAATTTGTGCGATAAGAATTATTATAACTGCTATAAATGCCAGACATCCTGATAAGGGAATGGAATTTGTTGAAAGAATATGGCTTATTATGGGATTTGTTATTATTGTCGTAATCGTCTTTTGGGCTTTCTCAATTCATTATTTATTAACATATTCTATAACAACAGTCGAGAAAGATGAATCATTAAGGACTACCACCACAACGACCTATAGATTTTGGGAATATAACGTTATCGGTTTTGGAGTCATAGGAATAGCATTAGGAGGTTGTTTCTCTATAATTGGGGCTTGTATAAAGGGGTTACAATTGCCCAGAGAAATAGATTAACAAAGCCGAATATTATTTCTAATATTAACTTATCATAAAATTAGATTAAATTACTCTTTGCCATAAAATGTAGTCCAACGAGTTTTTCTTGGGTTTTTCTTATATTTTAACATCGCTTTTCTACATTTATTTGTACAGAAATTGAAAATGGTTCCGTCTCTCCTTACAAACATGAGCCCACGCCCAATTGGAATATCATATCCACAGAAACTACACTTTTTTACTTTTACCATAGAAATATCCAACTATTTGAGTCTGTTATCAATAAAGTTTTATTTACTAATTTTAACCTTCTTCTTTTGTTTTAAAAAGTTCAACTTCTCCATATTTAATAACCATGAGGTTAATCAATGTCATATCATAGGTTATTTCATTACCTCTAACCGTTTTACGCCTTTTCTGCCCTTTTCTCATAGGTTTATATCCGATTCCTCGTTTCGATACTAATATTTTTTTCTTTACTGGACCATGGACATCCTTGCGCATTGGAAATCCAGATGCATCA
Source organism: Promethearchaeota archaeon (assembly GCA_048941265.1). Lineage (GTDB taxonomy): Archaea > Asgardarchaeota > Lokiarchaeia > Sigyniarchaeales > SOKP01 > LW40-45. Next base: position 17,232 of record JBHLNT010000055.1, on the reverse strand, counting down.
CTACCACCGGTAATTTGAAATTCGTAATTTGGAAATCCTATAAGGCCACCTTTTATGGTATCACCTATTTTCAGGCCTTCAAAACGAAATTTCTTCTCATCAATCTCTATGAGTTTAGACAATCCCTTTCCCGGTCCAGAGGAACCTCCGGAGATATTTAACTTGTATATTCTCTTCTCAGAACTCATTTTTATCAAATTTACAAAAGGAAAATTGAGATATAAAATGTCTTAAAACTTAAATATTTTATCGATTTAGATTTCTTTTTTCCTTTTTCACTAAATATAAAAAAAAATAACAATATTTATTTTAAAGAGAATTAATAAATTAAATTATAACACAAGTCACCAATGAATCTATGCAAGTATTTGAAGTACTTGAAGTAGAAGAATTTCCTCATATGGCTATTAATGAAATTTTCGAGGGAGAAACTGTTAGAGACATACTAGAGAATGATAATGAGGATAGAGTCTTCTTAATAATTGACCATGATTCTAAAATGATCTATATGTGGAACGGTCAAAAGAGTTCTTTTAAGCTTCAAATCTATGGGGGAATCTTAGCAAGAAAAATGAGACAACAACTAAGATTATTTTATCGAGTATATTCCTTGAATGCTTATTCTAAGGATGATAAAAAATATCAAGATGTAATTGAAAAAAAATTAGGGGGCGGGATAGCAAAATCCTTCGAAAAAAAAGATTTTATGGAGAAGCAGTATGGTTCAAGCGCTAGATTAGATATTACTATTGCTACAAATATTGATATTAATAAAGCGATTGAGTACATCAACGATATACCACCTCCCGAAAACTATATACGTAAATTCTTTTTAATTAGCGGAAATGTGTATACTGAAGAAGATGTAGTAGAAACTTTTGTTCAAAAAGAAAAAATTATAAAAATACCATTTAAAATGGGTGTTCTCAATAGGGGTTTTACTTTTTTTAGTGATTATGATTATTCTACACGCTTAATCATTAATGACCGACAAATTCAAGGAATTGAATTGTATATTCATGAAAATGATAAATCTAAAATTCAGACTTTAAATTTAAAAATTCCTATATTTTCAGAAGAAAGGTTTTTTAGTCCGGGAGTTATAACTGACGTGTTAAATGCTTTTAAAATACCTGATCGTATATCAGAGGAAGAAAATAATCAAAATCTAGTTCAAAATCAAAAAGAATCATAAAAAAAAGAAAAAAAATTAATCTTACTTTATTCTTAGTTTATGACATATAATTAATATTTTGTATGGTAATTTTAATAATGTGTATTTTCTTTAATTACTTGCAGAAAGAGTTATTAAAATATTATCTGCAAAATATAAGCATTAAAATAAATAAAACACCACAAGAATTAATTAAATTAAATAAAACAAAAATTTAGATTGAAAATGGCTAAAGTGGAGTATTATGTGGGTGAGGCACTTATCGGTGAGGCTCCAAACCTTGCTCACTTAGATTTAGTGATAGGTTCCAAAGATGGCCCTATAGGAGTTTCCTTTGCTAATGCAATAAGCTCACCTAGTATGGGTCATGGTGGTCTCTTGGCATGTATAAGGCCTAATTTAGTGCCCAAACCGTACACTCTTATCATTCCTAAAGTAACTGTCTCCAAGATGGAAGATGCCAACAAGATTTTTGGACCAGCACAAGCTGCTGTTGCGAAAGGAATTGCAGACGCTGTTGAAGAGGGTATCATCCCTATGAATAAATTAGATGATTGGCTTGTCATTGTAAGTGTATTTATCCATCCCGAAGCACATGATTATCGAAAAATTTATCAATATAACTATGGTGCTGTCAAATTGGCCCTTACAAGAGCATTAAAAAACTATCCTCCAATAGAAAAAATCTTTTATGACAAAGATAGAGCCAAACACCCTGTAGCAGGTATGAGAGTTCCAAGATTATGGAGACCCCCCTATATTCAAGTCGCGTTAGATCATCCTGAATTATCTCATCATATAAAAGTTGTTAAACAGCTTCCAAAAAGCGATAGAATAATTTTAGAAATTGGTACTCCTTTCTTGAAGAAATATGGAGTAGAAGCAATCAAAGAAATTCGGGAACTTACACCCGAAAAGTTTATTGTAGCCGATTTAAAGACCTTAGATGTAGGTAAGTTAGAAGTCGACTTCGCATTTGATGCAACCGCAGATGCCGCAGTTGCGAGTGGTCTTGCTTCAACATCTTCAATTGATAAATTTTTACTGGAAGCCCGACGGATGGGGATTTATGGGTTTGTAGATACAATGGAATTAGACGATCCAATTGAAAAATTAAGTAAATTAAAACAAATTCCCGATGTAGTAATTCTTCATAGGGCGATTGATGCTGAAACAGCAGCCTCAGGAACTGATGATGCTCAAAAACAAGCCTGGCAAAATATCCCTAAAATTAAGGGATTATATAAAGATAAAAAATTAGCATCTGGAAGAGATCGTGTATTGGTAGCTGTTGCTGGAGGAATTGACCACCGTTCTGCTAGATATGCCCTTGAAATGGGGGCGGATATCCTAATTGTTGGTAGATTTGTCACATCCTCGAAAGATATTGAAAATGCTATGAGATTATTATTAAATACCTTACCTGGATATTCAGATATCGACTTAAAGAGAATTCACACTGAGGATGACGATAATTCTGTCGAGAAAAGTGGCGGTCCTAAGTGGGATTAATTTTTTTTAAATCTCTTTTTTTCTATTTGGTTAAAAAATCAAAAGAAACAAAATCTATTTGAATTATTTAACTCAATTTTTTTCAAAAATATTAAATTATAAAAGAAAGAAATAAAAAAACTGTTTTTTTTTAAGAAAAATAATAATTTTCTAAAGCTTGATTGGTCGACTATTAGCCTGAAATATTGGTCCAATAAATTGACTGTAGAGACGTGCGTATGCTGGATGATTGCTCACAATGCTAATCATTTCCGCATCTTTATCGGTATATGGAGCCAAAATTACTTCTTCAGCATCTCGTGTAAGCGCGTAGTACTCTCCTGTAGAGGTTAAATTTCGAAATTGAATATTCCCTAGTTGCATCATTTTTTTAACGATATCACCATAAGTTTGCATATCCCAATGGCTCGTAAGCATGAAGCGAGCAGCTTTTCGTTGGAATGCATATTCAGAGAGAAATTGTAATATTTCTGGTATTACAACAGGGGTTACTATTATAACTGATGATTTTGTTCTATAGATAGCATCCTTTATCGCAGCAATCAATGCATCTCGTCCTATTGTATGCCATGTTGTGACTTGACTAATTTCTGGGATTGCACTGGAAGCAGTATGAATATCTTTCAATTTATTCTCGTTTGTTTCGGCCAATTCTGTTGAGTCATCAATTGAGTTCATGAATTGAAGTGTGAAGTCGGCAATAGCATCTTTTACATTTTGAATATTATCTCGAGCAGTAGTTGATAATTTATTTTGAAGTGTTTCAGCATTTGATTTATATTTATTCTTATGATCTTCAAGCATATCTGCTAACATTTTATCCATGTCCGCAGATTCTGCGTTCCATAGATTAATTTCGGCATCAATTTTTTCAGAACTATCTTTTTTTCCACTAGAAAATTTTCCTTCTACATCACTCGTCCATTTTTGATTTTTTGATTTTATTTCCGCATCAAATTTATCATAATATTGCAGGGAACCATCCTTATGTGTATTAATAGCCTCATCATATTGCTTGTTGTGCTGTTTTAATGAATTTTCTAAAGAATCTTTTAATTTTATAGAGGTATCACTACAATCTTTAACTCCACTACGTAAAGTATTGTCAATTTCTCCAGCCATATCTGTAGCTAATGCTTCTAATTCTGCGCTAATCTCATCTTGCGCCCTTTTATCCAGATCAGTAGTTTCCGTAGAAAGGGAACTATTTTCACTTGCCATAACGTCTGTGATATCGGTTTTTAATTCATCTATTGTAGTTTGAGTAGTTCTAATATATTCATTGCAATCATTAATATAATCATCTTTAAATGGTCTTGATATTGATGCAACTTCTTTTTCTACTCTCTGCCATCGATCAACAAATTTTCTTTTCTTTCCCTTGGTAAAAAATAAGCCTTGTTTGGTTATATCTTCTGAAAAATCACTAAACATATTAGAAGTGCTTAATAAATTCTCAAGTAAGGTTAATGCCCTATCTCTGTATGCATTTACTTGTTCTCTTAATTTTAAATGTCTATCATCCATTTTAATGTGGGAATCTGATTCAACTCTACCTGTCGTACTTTTAACATGATTTATATGCTCAGAGAGTAGATTCGAAATCCTTTTCTTTAGATCATTAATAACTTTATCCATCCGTTCCAGATATTTCTCAAGAATTTGCTCCAGTTTAGGTTTAAGTTCGTTTGAAATATTTTGATGTCTATCTACATGAGCATCTAAATCTTTTTTCAATTCTTTTTCTAAGCTATTTATTCGGTTAGAAAAATCACTCAATAATTCTGCGATTAATTTAGTTAAACCTCCTTTAGCCTGATTTATTTCATTCTCATTATCGCTTACAAATGATTGAGAAATTCTCTTAAGTTCAGCATTTAGATTATCATTTATACTATGAAGATCTGCTTCTAATGCTTTAGTGGTCTCAGTAAATCGCGCAGTTGCTTTGTCAATCCTTTCCTTTTTACTTACGTTTTTACTATCTGAATCCTCGAAGAAATCTTTAACTTGAGAACTAACAGCCTGCTCAACTTCCTCAATAGTTTTGTTCTGAATTGCCTCAAGTTTATCAAATCTATTAGATTGATCAGCGAGAACATTATCCTTAATTTTAGCTATTTCATTCCTAAAAATTTCTGATTCATTAGTAAATAATTCAAAATACGGTTCAAGAGGGATAAATCTATTTACAATACCGTCAATTTGTTTTAAAAAATTTTTCTCTACTAACATGTTAGTTATTTCTTCTACTCTAGAATGCTCTATTTCGCCTTCCTCGAAGGAATGATAAGCTTCAGAAATAGTCGCTCTAGGAGTTCTCAAATACATTAGATATACTTTTATATCATCTTCGGTCAGCCCATATCGAGTGAAAACTTCTTTGGTGAATTCTTTTAACGACATCTCTTTCTTACTCCACGATTAATTTTAATCAAAACTTCTCTTTTATAAGAATTGGTTTATTAATATTTGTTCTAAACAACTTAATAATATTTTTATAATGATTTTGATTTTAAAACTTTTACATAAAAAAAAATTGCTTTTTACTAATCTATTATTTTGATTTTTTTTCTAAGTTTTCTCTTCCTATAATTTGAACTTTTTGAAAAACTATTAAGGCTACAATTAACAAAATGGTACCGATTAGAGATAAGATTATAATATATCCAAGTGAGTTTTCCGGTCCAAATATTTCTAAATTTACTGAAATAACTAATAGAGAGCTTGCGGCGGCTAAAGATCCCATCATAATAAAAGCACCGGAATATGATCCACTTAAAATTTTCTTGGCTTTTATTTCGGCATTATCAATAAGATTACTCATAATTGCAAAAGGAAACACCATGGTTCCTACTAAACTACAAAAACAAAGTGAAATCAATAGGATTCCTAAGATTAAAATCATTTCATTTTTCATAGGTAGCAGTAATAATGAAACAAGCATGAAAGAGAAAATTGAAATAATGAGACAGATTGAGAGGGTTTCTTTTAAACCATACTTTTCAGAAAGTTTCTTCCAACCAATAAAGGATAATGCCGCAAATATAATTACTACGATAGCCATTAATAGAAATTCATTACCTCTAATGGAAATTACAAAAGTGGCCAAATTTAAAACTAAGTATTGAAATGCTACAAATGGTATCCAAAATAAATAAAAAGTAAGCAAAAACCATCTATAATTTTTATCTTTGAACGGATCTGCTAAATCTTTCCATATTTGAGCAAATGAGAAATTCATGTCTCTTTGTTTTGGGGGTTCTTTAATAATTAGTAGCATTAAAACAAAACAAATGCAAAACATTAAACTCATTAAAGATGCGAAAAATATTATTTGAGTATGTATAATTCTACCAATTTCGGAAATAGGATAATAAAGTTTAGGGTTCTCTCTCGAAAGATTTTTAGTAGCATCTCCCATTAAAATGATGGGTCCAATCGTTCCTATAACAGTTCCTATAATCATCATTATCATGTTTATCATTGAAATTTTAACTCGATTCTGCTCATCAGTACTTAATTCTGGAAGTAAGGAATAAAATATGGGTTGAAATGCCGCAATCATGATTCTAAATGTAAATCCAAAGATTATTAACCAAAATAGAAGGGGTAGAAAGATTTCACCATACAAACCAGTAGGGGTCGGAGGAATCCAAATAAAAACAAAACTAATAGCAAGTATAGGACCCGAAAATAAGAGTACTTTTTTCTTACCGATTTTATCAGCAATTACCCCCCAAATCGCACAGAATACCGCATAGACGAAAATTGTGGCTGAATAAATAGCACCAACGATTAATGGAGGTTGTCCCATTATATTAATATAAAATAAGAGCGTAAAAAATACCGTAATTGCCAATAAAGCAGTTAAGCCCATATTAGGTAAAGTATAAATGATTGCTTTAGTTGTTGATAATAATCGCTGCTCCTGCTTAATGTCGTTTTTTTTGAAGGTAATTAATTTATTTGTCATTTTTAGAATAGCTATGTGATTAGAGTGTAAAATAAATATTTTATTTAATTATAAAAAGGTACTACATAGATTATATAGTTTGTTTCTAATTCCTTTTTTTCTACTATTTGCTAATAATATTGAAAAAGAGATAAATATAATACAGAATCTTATAAAAACTAGTGCCAAATGGGGAAAAATATACCTATATGGGGAAAACTATTCCTTAATCCTTTTTATATAAAACTAATTTTATCATTATAGAAAAAATTTAAGTGAAAAAAATGATAAGAAACGTACATAAAATTATGTTTAGTGTGTTTATGTTCTCAATTCTATTTTCAACAATAGCACTATATAACACTCAAACTGTAGTGGCAACAAGCGGTGATGATAAAAAAATTAACATTGATGACGGGGATGAGATTCAAAAACAGATTCGTGCTAATGAAAGAGTTAGATTTCGATTTAGAGAAAGAACAGAAATAACTGTTGAGTGTAATGAAAAGGCAAATTGTTCTATTGATTGTGACGCTAAAAAAATTGGCGATAAAGACTTTGAAATTGAAATTGAATCCGATGATCCTATCAATTTAACAATGAATTGCAAAGAAGAACAAAATAGCTTAGGTTTATTAAAAGGGAATACGTATACTGCAAGAGACCGCAATCGCTACACATATCGAGAAGGCTTTGTAGTCAAGGTAGAATCTAGTGAAGATGATATTCAGGCAAAACTTAGAATAAAGGAGAATGATGAAAATCGAGGAGGTACATGGGCCTATTATGATAAGAAAAATGAAGAATGGGTTCCTGTCGAAACCACTTCTAAAAATGGTTATTTAGAATGTGAAACCGATCATTTTTCAACATGGACGATATTAGTTCCAGAAATAGACTACACTCTATTGTTAATTATCGGAGCTGGGATCGGAGCAATAGTATTATTAGGACTCACAATTTTACTAATAAAGAGAAGGAAATAAACACCAAATAAAATATATCTAAATAATAATAATTTTTTTTTTTTAATAATGATATATTCAAAGAAAAACGAATGAGTATGAAAATATTTGAGATTTAAAATTATCAATAAATTAAATAAACGATACGTTAGCTTATTACTTCTTATTATCTTTTTTGTTGAATTTAATTTATTTATAGTTTATGGTGTTTCCAGCAGGGATAGGCAAGTTTCTGGATTTTCAAAAAAAATTGAATTAAATAAGGATGAGAGCAAATCTTACCGTTTTTCTAATAATATTCATTTTGAAATTGGAACGGATGTTTATACGGAACTTGAAATTAAATATAATGAAAAAATTGAAAATCGTGAGATCTCCATGGATATTAATAATGATGAACCAATATCCCTTGAAATAAAAGTTGAAACAAGTATGGAAAACTATGGATCTTCTAAAAATCCTAAAGACCCAAAACAAGGAGAGATACAATTAAGATCGCAATATAAATGTATTTATCGTATAAAATCTAATAGTTCAATTGAAAAATTAAAATTAACCTTCAAAAAAGATTCTGAATATGGTTTAGACCCATATATAGAATATTCTATAGCTCTCTATGAAGAAAATGACGATTCATGGGAATTATTGGAAACAGAAGAGGTATCTGATAATTCGGAAATTTACCTTAAAGGCTCAATAAGCGAACTTGACGCAGATACAGCATATTATATAACTATCTATGAAGTTAGCTATTTTTCATATATATTGATTATCGGATCAATAATTCTTGTTTTTGGAATTTTATCGGTTGTTATTATTATCTCCAAAAAAGACTACATTCATTATTTAAGAACAAGATCTACACCTATTCAAAAAGGAGCTCATCGGCTAACCATAGATGAGGTGTTAGAAAATGAAAATAGAAATCGAATTATTGATTTGATACTTAATGAGCCCGGAATTCATTTTAACGAATTGCTCCGTAAGTCAGAACTAGCACCAGGAAATTTAGTATGGCATTTGGATATTTTAGAAACATATAAAGTCATTGGAAAGAAGAGAATAGGGAACTTTATTGCATATTTCCCATATTATCAAAAGAATCCCATCTCAAATTTAGATTTAAAACTGAGTAAAAGTAAATTAACATTGGATATATTAGAAATAATTGAAAAGGAACCAGGGATTTGGAATAGCGTAATTACCAAGAGAAAAAAAGTAGATCATAAAACTATTCATTACCATATTAAGAAATTAATAGATTTAGGATTAGTCGTTCTGAAACGAGATGGAAGAAAAAAAAGATTATATCCTAATTTAGATTCAGATTATTTTAAAAACTCATTAACCAACGATTAATATCATTGGCATAAAAGATTAATAATATAAAACTAATCAAGAAGAATATGCAATAGATATAGCCACGGTGAATCCGTGGTCCTACATAAACTTTTTTGGCACGATTATTATATTCTTTCGCTTTGGCTTTATAATATGTTTGTAGACCTTTTGGAGTTAATATGAGCTGATCACCTAATCTCTCAATATAGGTACCTTTAATTAATTTATTTAGATGTTTTTCAGCAATTTGAGTTCCTAAATCGTGATAAAAAAAATCAGCAAACCCGACATAATATTGACGCCCTAAAGATAGTCCTTGTTCAAAATTTTTTAAGAGTTTTTCTTTGTTAATGTATTCTCTTCTTATACTCCCTAAAATATACCCCGTTAGACGATCATCATATAGCTGGTCAGCTATGACCTTAATGGCCGTTATATCAAATTTTTCTTCTTTCACTATCAATTCTCGTAAAACTTCGATTCCTTCCTTAAAAACTAATATTGCGATTATAATACCTACTAGTGCATCTACAAAATAAATTTTAAATATCGCAAAAGTAAGACCAATAGCAACTCCTAAAGAAATTTTTACATTTAAACCAGAATCTTTAGAATCACTCATTAAGGAGAGATTTCCAGATGTTCTTCCTACAAGACTTTTCAGATACATTAATCCTAAATTCAAAATAATGGAAAAAAAGCATATCATATATGCTTGTACAGTAGGTGTGATTGGTCTAGGATTAATTAAAGCTTCAATTCCCGACCAAATTAAAAATACTCCAGTTATCATCATCATTAGTATAATAATGATACTTGCAAGTTTATCTTTTTTTAACCTGAATGCAATAAGATAAATTATTACGATTTTAATTAAATCTGTTAGATTTTCAAATCCTTCATTAATCATTCCTTGAGATGCCAATTGTAATCCAACTAATACTTTAAGAGATGATAATATTATCAAAAAAATAGCAGTAGCTACCAAAATAGTTTTCACATTGAATATTAGGTTCATCCAGTAAGAGGCATGAAGTGTTGAATAATAACTTACCTCTACTAATTTTTCACCATTTTGAGTAAGATGGATTTTTCCACTAGGATCTTCTGTTATCAATTGTTTTTTTTTAGCATATTGCAAGTATTCCTCAACGTCTTGATCCTCTACTACGACTTGTTTAGTGGCAGAGAGAAAAAAAAGGCGCATTTATGCTTTTAACTCTTCTATTGTATTTAACCCGTCATAAATCAAGCATAAAAATCCATAAAAAAAGCCTTCATGGGGATCATGACGAATCGATGGATAATAAATTTTCATATATTTATGGTTTTCAGATGAGATGCTAGAGCTACGCCTTAGCTCTTTAAATGAATATTTTGCTTTTTGATCCGCCAATGGCATTAATATTAATAAGAAAAAATTATAATAATATATTTTGAAATTCTGATGATTATTTTTTAGCAAAATGCAATAAGCAATCGATAACTTCCTTTCCACGACGAAGTTTATCTTTTTCAGGACAATGCATTCCCTCTGGATAATAGAAATATTTCCCATTTCTAATATTATAATTTGGTTCTAAGCAAAGTCCTTTCCAAGGATCCATCCCTCCGCAAACATAGACAAATGGAACTTTCAATTCTTTTAATATGCTTCGAGGGGACCATACGGGATTTTTAGCAGAAGGAGGTTCCTCTCCAAATAAGGCATACCCCTCTTCAATAAAATCTTCATATGTTCTCGTAAAAACTCCGTTTGGTTTTTCTGAAATTTCAAAAACCCCGGTTTCCACACATTGCTGATATCGCCAAACTCGCCAACTATATTTTGCTGTTAATGCTTCTTCCCTGGTCAATGTTAATTTTCCGTTTGAGATTGCATACTGCCAGCCCTCGCCATTTGCCATTTCATTGTCGATTCGATGGATCCTTTTAAGTAACTCTTCTATAGGAAGTATCGTAATTAAATTTTCAAACGATTTTTGAACCCTTTTCAGCTCCTCTCTCTGAGCTAATCCATGGCAAACAGCAATCAAAAACTCTCTTTCTAACCATTTTTCGTCAAAAAGCTCCTTAGGTTCGAGATTTTTAATATGTTTTACAAATCCTTGATAGAATTTTTCACCGAAATTAATTCTCATCTGATGGTCATATGTATCCATCAAGAACGGCCAATCAATAACACCACTTGAAGATAAGATGACTTTAACATCTCTGGGGAATTTAGCTCCAAAATTTATAATTAATCCTCCACCATAACTATATCCTGCTCCTATCCAAGGACCCTTGAATTCCTCGTTAAGTGTTTGTATGACATTATGATAATCAGCGAGCGCTTGTTCTATACGCACATATGAAGGTATGGACTGATCTTTGTCTGATGTAATACTTTGACCATATCCTCGATGTTCAGCCTGTATATAAATTATGTCATTTCGTTTACCATATGTGTCATAAAACATTAGAAGTGTGTCCTTTTCAAGATGATGCTCTTCTCCTAAATGAAAAAACACAGGTGCACTGCCACTGCATCCTTCAGGAATAAGAATATCAATATGTTGGTCAAAACTCATTCCTTCTGGATCAGCATGATCAACTGGTTGAGAAATAGATCTATGATTATATTCAAAATTTCTCTCTCTTTCCCTCATAATGCATCTTATAGGTTTTTTATTAACATATTATTCGAAATTTCACTAAACCGGTATTATTAAATCATCAAGTTCTTCTGGGGCTTTGGATAGTTTCATATAACCATCATCAGTTATCAAGACTGTATCAGAATGTCGAAATCCTCCAACTCCAGGAATATAGATGCCAGGTTCAACACTTACCACCATTCCTGGTTCAAGTGTGCGATCATACCCTTCAGCAAGATAAGGTGCCTCATGACCTGTTATCCCTAATCCATGACCTGTTCGGTGGAGGATATATTCACCATATCCTTTTTCAATTATAAATTTACGTACTTTCTTATCAATCTCGCTCATAATTGTTCCTGGCTTTAATAAATCATATGCCATTGCTCTCGCTTGAAACATAGTTTCAAAAGGCTTTTTTGTTTTTTCAGGAACATTTCCTAAAAAGAATGATCTTTCAATTTCTACTCCGTATCCATCAACCTGTGCTTGAACAATAGAGACATGAGGTCCTCCTTCTTCCATCTCATCAAAAATATGTGGAACCAAGTGTGGATCATGAGAAATTGAGGGAGGCCATACAGCTCCCATTGTAGAAACAACTCTAAAATTGGCATTAGGGATATCTTGCACTATTTTAGACGTCATAGCATTTGTAACCTCTCGGTATAAAGCAAAAAGTAGCACTTTTGGACGACACATTTTAAGTAATACCTTATGTCCCTTATTTATCACTCTACACGCATGTATAGTACGCCCAATTTCATAATCTGACTTTATTAAACGAGCTTCTTCAACAATATCAGTTATAACTTTCTTACCTGGGGTTTTTTCAGCAATACCCATCGGTATAACTGATTCTATTCCAACTTTTGAACCATTATCAATAATTTTTTGATAGATATCATACCAATTTTCCCCAGTTCGAGCTGGGAATTCATAGTAAAAAGCCATTTCATAATCTATTCTTGCTCTTTGTTCAAAATGCCCTTTTTCTAGAAGTGGAATCACCATTTTAGGAAGTCCTTCTTTTGGTATAACAAAAATAAAGGGCCTTTCGTGAATATAAAACGCAAAATTAGTGAGATAATATATATTTACGGGATCAAAGCATACATAATAATCCAAACTTTCTTCTTTCATTAAATTTCTAACTTTTTCTATTCGATTAGAAAGTTCTTGTTTATTTGGGGGGGCTGTAATAGCTTTTGGTTTATTATTCATTGTTTTTACCTTTAATTCATATAATTTTGAGATAGATAATACGAGTTATTTTAAATATTTAAGTTCCCAAATTTTAAAGACTTAGAAAAAACAGTTGAAAAGGATTACTATTAATAGTTTTGAATGATTTTAGAAATTCGTACCCCGTATATATATTATAATCCTTAAGAAAGAGTCAAATCCTATGATTAAACCAAATGAATTTTTAGATTTTTTAAAAGGAAGGAGAACAATTCGCAGTTTTCAAGATAAAGCTGTCACTGAAGAGCATATCGAAATGATTTTAGAAGCGGGAAGATGGGCCCCTAGTGCATCAAATAGACAACCGTGGGAATTTATAATAGTAAAAAATCGAGAGATTTTGTATAAAATATCTAAAACAGGTACTTATGGACTACCTCTCAGAAAAGCACCCTTAGGTATTGCTATAATAGGTAAAAAACTTGAAAATCCTAATTGGTATATTCAGGACACTTCATTAGTGTCTATGAATATGATGCTTATGGCGTGGGCTCTAAATATTGGCATGTGCTGGATAGGGAGTATGGATAGAGAGTATGCAAAGGAATTATTAGGGCTTGGAAATGATGATTTTCTCCTAACAATTTTAGCTGCGGGCTATATAAAAGGAAAAATACCTAAACCCACTCTCAGAAAGAATTTAGAAGACTTAACTAGAATTTTAAAATAACAACTAATTTTGAAATTAACTTGAATTAAGAATGATGAGATTTGAAATGTACCTTGAGTATCACTAAGAGTTTAAGAAAACAACAAAATGGGATAATATAATTACAAAACGCATATTCTGGCTAAAATACTTAACACCTTAGGATGTAGAATATCTAATGAAATCTATGGAAAGATATCGAAAAAATTCAAATCCTCAGAATATATAAGGAAAATTAAAGGGATCACTAAAAATTACGTAATTAATTTAAAAATAAGAAAATTTATTTTGAAGATTTCTTCTTAAATTTTGGATTACAGGCAGGACATTGTTCTACTGTAATTATTGATAATTCAGAATCATGAAGTTTAGTTAATTTATGAATCTTCCTAGTCATAAATGGTAATACTTTTTCGTATACTATTTGTGCTGGAATAAATAATGCTAAACCTAAGAAAGGCAAGAAAATTATAAACAATATCATCAGTGGAGAAATTGTTTGTAAAATCATTTGAATAATTACTGAGAAAAAGCTGAGTAAAAAAGTGATCCCCCCAAAACCTCGATATTTAGTTATAAAAAATTGCTGAATTGGTTCAATCGTCTCAGGGGTACGTTTCTTATATATAACTTCTGGTTTCGTTTTACTCATTACACCGGAATCGAATAACAACCAAAGAGGTACTAATAGAATGATTATTATGGGATATACAATAAAAGCTGCATTAAATAAAGCAAGACCTATATTATTAGCCATATCTTCTGGAACCCACATAATAATCCCAAATGCTGTAACAATCACTTGGGACAATGCACAAATCATTAATCCTGGAAGAATTGCTCGTTTTGTTATGTTGCTTACTTTCCATTCACCAAGTTGTACCCTCATATCAAGAAAATAGAGCTTAGAGTCTCCAAAGATTTTGATATATATTTTGTAATATATCAAAGCGATATATGGTGTGAATAAGATTAATAAGAAGCAACAGGTTGGTATCAATAAAAATAAAATTATTATATCAGTAATAGCAGAACCGTAAATAAGGGGTACCAATTCTTCTGTTGAAAAGAGAATGGTTGAAATATAAACACCATAAATAATAAATATTAATACTATAACCGGCAGAATTTTGATATGGGATTTAGTACCTGTAATATATCGAGGAGGCGTCTTAAATTCATCATTAGAAATACTATTTTCATTCATTAAATTCACTTAAGGATTAAATTTAGATCTGAAATAAATAACATAGTTAAGACATATTTTAAAATTTTAATTTTATAAAAGTTAACTTAGTATTGAAGTTCAGTTTCTTCTAACTCAATGGCTTGAGTTAATTCTTCTTTGGCTTTAAAAATCTTTTGTGAGTCAAGTTTACACGTTGCAACTTTCCAAAATCTATATTCATGGTTCAGATAGGCGGGACAACTTTCCCTTATTTTTATCGGACAATTAGTAATTTGCCAGCATTGAAATAGTTTCTTATAAAATTGATGGAATTCTTTCGGCAGTTTTTTATAATCAAATTTCGTTTCTTTAAGGTAATTATCAAGATCATTTGAATTATAAGTATTCCAAAATAATACATTCTTGGATTTATTGTTCTTATCTTTTAGCCAATCAAACATCGCTGCCAATGTCTTTCCCGTATAAGTTGTTTCTAGCATAAATCCTCTCTTTCTTCCTTCTTTTTCATATATTTCATCAACAGCATTTTGACCTTGTATAGTCTTAATCCCGTAATCAGAACCTAAATATCCTTTGATAAAAACAAAATCATCGTAGGCAACCTTTATTTTAGGAAGCGAATTATCACATTCCCGCAAATATTTAATAGCTAAATTAGCATTTTTTTTAGCAGCTAAGGGATTTGCGCTAATTTCTCCGTATACTGCAACAATGTGAACTTTAGTTTTTAATCCTAATAATTTACAACCAACAACTAATCCTGCTGCCGATCCCGTAGAAGCTCCTGGAATGAAAATTGCATCGGGTTCCGGAACAATTCTCTTATCAATTTGAGCTTTTAATTCAAAAAGAGCATTTACAAAACCTAAAGTTCCTAATGAGTTTCCCATACCCATTATAGGAGATCCTCCAGGGAACATTAGATAGTAATCCGGATTTTTTTCTTGCCAATCTATAAATTCCCTAAATATAGACTCATCATCTCCCCCAAGATGGAGTTTAGCACCAAAATGATCAAATAATAATAATGAGCGTTGTACATGCCAAGTGAGTGGCTGAGGAAAAAGAAAAATCTCACATTTTAAGGGAGGCTCCAGCATACTGCAAACAATCGCACTTGCCACTCCGTGATTAGTCCCAATTCCTCCCATAGTAACTATCCCCTTTTTCTTTTCTCTAATAGCGTCCCCAAATATAAATTCAAATTTGCGTAATTTGTTCCCTCCATATATGTGATGGTTCTTATCATCACGTTTAATGTAAATTGCACCATCCTTTAAGTCAAAATTTTTTTCTAATTCTGTGAGTCTTTCAATAGGAGTAGGAAGATTTGTAAGCAAAGAAATATACGGAACTTTTTCTTTTAAGTTAGGATAATACTCAAATAAAATTGGCTGCTTTGTTTCCATAAGTATTAAAAATATGAATCAATTAAAAACTTTCTTAAGCTCAGAAAGACGGATTATATCTTACACACAATTTTAGTTCATTAAATCGGGAAAGATAAGAAAGAAAAATAAAGAAATTATAATAAGCCAAAGAGGTCTTTTAATACTTTTTATTTAATTTTTCTATTCGTTTGGACCTTCTGTTTAAATATTTCTTGATATAACTAAGAGCATCCTCAATAGCATATTCATAGGCTGAAATATTTTTTTCAAGAGCTCCTTTAACGATTTCCATTGCTTTTTCGTCAATATTAGATTTCACATAATCAAATATCTCATCTGGATTCTTTGCTACTTTATTTATACCAATCGCTAAAATTTCACCTGCGTTTGCCACAAAATCTGGAAAATCGATAATACCTTTTTCTTTCAGAGTAGTAGTTATTTCTTTTTCATATGGAATATTAGATGCGGGAACAATTGCCTTAACATCAATTTTATCGATGTTTTTCGCATTAATAACATCTTGTCTCGCTCCAGGAATGAGAAAATCGGTGGAATATTCAGACGAAAGCTCAAAAAGCTTTTCTTTTTCTATTTTTACGAGATCTCGGCTTTCATATTGATTAATTAAATCATCTCCGTATTGAAGTTTTAAATCCAATAATTTTCCTAAATCAAGTCCTTCTTCATTAAAGATGGCTCCTTTAATTGTTGAAACTCCAGTTAATTTGAAACCTAAATCTTGCAAACCCATTGCTATACCTACACCTACCTTACCAAATCCCTCTAATATTATTCTAGGTTTATAATTTTCCTCGAATACACCTATCTTTTTTAAATGATTAAATACTGCTTCAATACAATAACATACTCCATATCCTGTAAAAAGCTCTTCTACAGGAAATCCTTTTTTTTTCATTCCTAATGGTTTTGGAGCTAATCCAGGTTTACCAATAATATTAAAAATTCTTTCTATATCTCTATCATAAGTACCCATGTCCGGACCGCATATATATCGATCTTCTATTATATACGTCTTGATAGCTTCAGCAAAGCTGGCAATTAATAAATCTTTTTTTTCTGAAGTGGGATCTGCCATAATTCCCGCTTTGGCTCCTCCAACCTTAAGACGATAAGATGCGAATTTATAGGTCATTGCACGAGCTAACCTT
>JBHLNT010000246.1:0-5652 GCA_048941265.1 Promethearchaeota archaeon | reverse complement strand
AATATTTCTTTAGTTGGTTTTGGGTTTTACATTGGCACGCATAGAACGTGCGCAATGGCTAAATTTTTAGAATTTCTTTTTTTTAAAAAGTTATAGAAGATATTTTCATAAATTTGAGAATCTGCTATATATTTTAGGAATTCTAATTCACTTTATATAGTTTAAGAAAACAAGAATATAAAAGATATAGAAAGGATGAAAAAATATGAACATATTTGAATTAATTAAAATAGAAAAAGCTCAAAGGAATGAGTTAGAAGAGATCCTAAATCTCCAAAAGGTTGCATACCAGAGTGAGGCAGAAATCTACAATGATTTTAGTATCCCGCCACTGCATCAGACTTTTGAAGAAATTGAAATTGAGTTTGATAGTAAAATATTTCTAATTGCGGTAAAAGATGATAAAATAGTTGGCTCAGTGAGAGCATTTCGAGATAAAGGAATATGTTTTATAGGAAAATTAATAGTTCATCCAGAATACCAAAACCAAGGGATAGGTACTTTACTTATTGAAAAAATTGAAAATGTATTTAGTTATGTTGATAGATTTGAGTTGTTTACTGGATTTAAGAGCGAAAAAAATTTATATCTTTATCAAAAATTGGGGTATAAAATATTTAAATCCGAAGAGCTAAATGAGAATCTCAAGCTCCAGTATTTAGAGAAATATAATAGCAAAAGCAAAAATGAAAAAATTAAAGATCATTTTGAAAAAGTCTCATCTTCCTATGATAAGGTAATCCCTAAGCTAATTCCTTATTATCTTGAATTGCTAATTTCATTGATCAATTCTATCCCATTTGAGAATCAACAGCAAATAAA
The DNA here is from genome assembly GCA_048941265.1 of Promethearchaeota archaeon. Classification (GTDB taxonomy): domain Archaea; phylum Asgardarchaeota; class Lokiarchaeia; order Sigyniarchaeales; family SOKP01; genus LW40-45. Next base: position 4,830 of record JBHLNT010000246.1, on the reverse strand, counting down.
GATTGTTGATTTAGGTTGTGGTACCGGAACTCTCTCGAAATTGATTAAAGCACGATTCCCGAACTCTAAATTAACCTGCATTGATATATCACAGAATATGATTGAGTTAGCTAAAGAAAAACTTTCAGAATATAACAATATCGAATTTCTTATAGACGATTTTAATACACTTTCTTTCACCACACAGTATGATGTAATAGTATCATCATTAGCCATACATCACCTCAATTCTGATGAGGATAAGGTTGAATTTTATACGAAAATTTATAAAGCTCTTAACAATGGCGGTGTATTCTACAATTTGGATAATATTTTAGGGTCAGATGATTATTTGCAGGAAATGTATGTGGAAGAGTGGAAAGAGTTTTTAAAAATAAATTATATACAAGATGAAATTGATAATATTCTGGCAGATCATCGTCGAGAAGATAGTCCTGCCATTCTTTTCAACCAGCTCAAGTGGCTCGAAAAGATTGGTTTTAAAAGTGTTGATGTGATTTGGAAATGCTACTATTTTGCTGTTTATGGAGGGATAAAATAGATGAAAAAAAAATTTAGAAATCAAAAATCAACACAGATAAAGGAAAGGATTAATTTAGATAAAGTTGCCTTAATTGGGAGGACATTTGAAGAATATGAGAAAATTTTCAGACTTAGCGATTTTAAGTCTAATAATATTAAAATATTAGATGTTGGTTCGGGAGTTAGTTCTTTTTGTGCTGAGGCTTCAAGAAAAGGAATGAATGTAACAGCAATTGATCCAATTTATGTTTATAGTCCTGATGTGCTGGAGAATAAGTGTCTTAGTGATCTTTTTTTAGTGATCAATGAACTTAAAGGTGTAGAACATTTATACATCTGGGATATATTTAAAAATAAAGAAGATTTGAGGAGGCAAAGAGAAAAAGCATTTAGGCGTTTTATTAAGCATTATAGAATGGGTCGTAATAACTGCTATATATCTGAGGACATGCCAGAAACCTCTTTTGATGATAATCAGTTTGATATTGTAATATCTTCTCATTTATTATTTCTTTATGATCATATTTTTGATTATAATTTTCACAAAAACACTATTAAAGAAATGCTTAGAATATGTTCTAAAGAAATTCGCATATTTCCTCTAGTAAATCTTTATGGAAAGACATCTCCCTTTTTACAACTAATTTTAAGAGATAATCTTCTTAATAATTGTCATAAATCAATAGAGAGAGTAGATTATGAATTTATTAAAGGTGGAAATAAATTTTTTAGAATAATAAAGAATTAAAGGTATTATGAAAGAGAATCTATTTTTTGACTGGCATGTTCATAGCAATTGTAGTTGCGATTGTACTATGTATCCTTCTGAAGCTTGTGCTGCTGCTCTTAAATCAAATTTGAATGGTCTTTGTTTTACAGATCATATTGATTTCGATCCACGAGATGAGGGTATAGGGTATTTTAATTGGAAAAATTACATCATGGGTATTGAAGAGGCTAAACAAAACTTTCAAAATTTAATGATTAAGACGGGTTTTGAAATTAATTGGCAGAAGATATATAAAAAACAAATTCTCGAATTTTTAAGAAAAAAAAAGGTTGATTTTATTCTTGGAAGTGTACATTGGGTGTCAACAGGATTTATCAATAATAAAACTACATATATCAATCGGGTATTTGATGATTTTATAGATGAATGGGTCAAGGAAGCATTAAGTTTGCTAGATCAAAATATTTGTCATGGATTTGCCCACATTGATTATTTCTATCTGCAAACCCAAACTCTGTATCCACATATATTAAGAGAAGAAATTTTTGAATGGGTTGAAGAGGTTATAGAGAAGATTATAAAATATGAAGTCTCCCTCGAAATTAATACATCTGCAATGAGAAAAGGATTAAAAGAGCCTTTTCCTTCCTGGGACTTTCTTAAAAAATATAAAAAAGCAGGAGGCTTTAAATTTCATTTGGGGAGTGATGCTCATAGATCAAACCATATTGGATTGTTTTTTAATAAGATTTTAAAGAAAATAAATAAGATTTTCTAAACCTTTTTAATAGATTCCTTGATTTTTTGTTAAATACCGTCCTAAAAATATTATCTAATAGGGAAAAATAAATTAATGGAACTATTATGGGAATCCGCCATAAAAAATATCCTATAGAAGGCATTCAATTCCATCCTGAATCGATAAGAATGAAACCCTATGGGATAAAATTACTAAAAAATTTCTTAGATTTATAAATTAATAATAAAATCTTTAGAAAAGCATATTTGAATTTTCTGGGAAAATTTATTAGGAGTGGAAGAAAAAATAGTGTAAGATTTTTCATATCAAAATCTTTGATAAAAATTTTAAAAAATAAAAAAAAATCTAATAGTTGAATAAATTTAAGCTAAAAAAGGTTTAATTTATGATCCTGCGAGTGGTTCAAGTGGTATGTCTTGTCTCTTAAATAATATTCCCAGCATAAGAAAAGCTATGGCGGCAACTACAGTATATCCTATGATACCAATATTTCTAACATTCATATCTCCAAGAATTACACCAATCAAACCTAAGAGGGAAATTATTCCACTGACTCTCATGACTGTTCTTAATGATCTTTCTAATCTGTCTCCTTTGAATATTTGAGCCGCAAAGAGCATTGAAAGTGCGAAAAACCAATCCCACGCTAGTATATCTAATGCATATATAACCGATGGCCACTTGAAAGAAAAAAACCAAGAAAATTGCCTCGCTTCACTCTGTCGACTAACCGTTAAAATAATAAAATGAACACTTGATGTAATTACAGCAAGAGGAATCATAAATACAAGTGCCATAAGACTATAGACTTTATCTTCTGGTTTTGAATACATATGTATTACTGCCATTAATATTAGTAGAAATGGCGCAATAAGAAGAATAAGTAATTCCATAATTGTGAAATAAGGATCAGAAATAGGATCATCAGGTGATTTGAGTGAAAGGATTCCAAGAAGAGTGACTGGAATATAAATCATCAGCAAAAAGAATAAAACCCAAGATGCTAAAATACCAAGATTACGACAATTCATATTGAATTCTTTTGTAGACATAGTTCCTTTTTTCATATTGTTTAACTTAATTCATATAATTTTTACAATTATATAAAACTCTATCTCTTAAATAAAAATCCAATATATTTTTCATATACCGCAAAGTAAACTAGATTTCTATTCAAATTAAAAGTCGAATTAATATAAATAATCTGAGATTTTACCTCAAGAACTGAAAATTAGTACGACTGCTGACGATGGCACGATTATGGGAATTCGACATAAAAGATATCCCATAGAAGGAATTCAATTTCATCCAGAATCCATCAAAATGAAGCCCCATGGCATTCAACTCCTGAAAAATTTCTTAGAATTATAATTTGAATTTATTTTTTTAAAATTCGAAATTATTCAGTATTTTTCAATTTATATAGGAGATAAGCATAGAATGTAATCCATTTATTTACTTCTCCCTTATTGCCGGGCTTTAGGTATTTATTAATTGGACTCCCCTCCAGTGGAAACCTCCCATCGGGTAGCTTTTTAGACTCGAAAAGTTCCCATGCTCTCATAAATCTGGGATGACTTCCATAGCCTATTTTGAGAAATGGGTAGATAATTTCCAATAATCCTTCTCGATATGTAAAGGGAAATACCAGAGCCCCAGCATTTTTCACCACCAACTCGTTCGATTTACTCATTTTAAATAAGAGCTCACGATTTAAGAAGTAGTCCACAAGCGCCTTTACAGTTGGATGCTTCCATGTCGATGGGAATTCGGCGAGTCCAAATAACACTTTGAGGGTTCCCCTAAAGCAGCTTTTGACTAATCTCCCTTTACGCTTTTTACCTTCATATAAATCACATAAATAACCATTATCATATCTGATTGATCTAGTAACCAAATCAATAGTTTTTTGGATTCGGGGATCAGATCCGAAACCGAGTTTGGAAAATGTGTGAAGATTTAAGCCGTAAAGACAAGATAAGTGCTGCCAGAAATCCCCATCTTTTTTTTGTAGATCTAAATAGCGGTTGCTCGCAAGGTTGATAAATTCTTCTTTTCGGGTGAGCCCGTATTCCACAAGGTATCCCAATACCCAATGAGTTGTATTAAATGTTCGATATTCTGTATCTTTACCAACTATTCTTCCTTTTTCAACCTTAACCAGCCAATAACCCTCCGGATGCATCGCATTTTTAATATCCAATACGGGTTTCCAATTCAGTATCTCATTATAGTTTAGTTGAATTTCGGGGTCGTGAGGTGAATAATTTAGCAATTCAACTAACGTTCGATAACGCACTGAAGGATTGGAGGGTTCCAACAGCCAACTTAGCACTTTTTTTGGTATTTCTAGTTTTGGCAACAATCTGAATTCCATGTATAATTACGATAAATAAAGTATTTTTTATGTTTTATTTTTATTTATTTAGTTGATCCCAATATAGTCGTTCAATTTCATTCAGAATCAATAAAAATGAAGCCTTACGGAATACAAATTCTTAAAAATATCTTATATTTTTAAAAAACTGTAAAAATTTAAGAAATAAATCCTATTTTGAAATTATTGGTTTAAATTTTAATTTTTCATCATTTATTACTTCAATGAAGTATAAAGAGGCGGAGATAGTTTGATTCAAATATTCTAAACATTTTTTTATTTGTATATAACTACCTTTTGAAAGATATTCATTTTCTCTTTTTTTTAATTCATCTATTGCTTCATTTATTAAGGGCCCCCACTTTTTTAAAACTTTAAGTTTTCTATAAATCCTTGAAAAGCTATAATAAGCAATAGAATCTAAGATATATACTTTTTGGC
>JBHLNT010000245.1:0-5688 GCA_048941265.1 Promethearchaeota archaeon | reverse complement strand
GATGCAATTGAACCTAGTGGAGGGATTTATGAAAGTCAATTAACCCATAAAAATCCTTATCCTTGCAAAATTAGTTCGCCTGAGGATGAAAATTATTTTTTACCAACAGCTAAAGTGATAAAACCTCTAATAAGGAAATCAAAATTGATTCTGGTAGGAGGTATAAAAAATCCACTCTCGGCAGAAAAAATACTTAATGATAACCATGCAGATTTCATTTCAATGTGTCGTCCTTTAATAAATGAACCTAATTTACCTAATCGTTGGAAAAACGGTGATATTTCACCAGCAAAATGCAAAAGTTGTAATTCTTGCTTAATAAATATGAGAATCGGGCCAGTACATTGTATACAAAAAAAAACTAAAACAAATTAAAAAGATTGCGTTCAATCTTTTGGTTCGAGATGAGATATTGTTATCTTGTTAAGATAAGAATGCAATAAAAATAAAAAAAGAAGATTAAATTTTTTCTAAAATATGGACACACAAAGCAGCCTCTCCAGGACCGATATTTCCACCACCATTTTCTGCCAAAGCAATTTTAGGATTCTTAACCTGTCTTTCTCCAGCTTCAACACGTAATTGAGTTACCAATTCATAGATTTGAGCTAGGCCTGAGGCTCCTATAGGATGCCCGCGAGATAATAAACCTCCACTCGTATTAACTGGAATGATCCCATCAAGAGCTGTGGCACCACTTTCTGTGAACGAGCCGCCCTGTCCTATTGGACAGAATCCCATTTGTTCGATCTGATGAATTTCTCCAAAAGCAGTGGCATCGTGTACTTCTGCCACATCTATATCCTTCGGGCTGAGACCTGACATCTCATAGGCGGCTGTCGATGCTCTTGCTGCAATATCATCTGAGGTCCAAGATCCAGATCTTAGAATTGATGCTCTTATTAAAATAGCTCTGTTCTTTAACTCCGGATGGTTTTTCAACCAGTCTTCAGAACATAGAATTGCAGCTGCTGCGCCATCCCCGACAGGTGCACACATAGCCCTTGTAAGAGGATATGTTACTTCATAATCTTCCAAAACTTGTTCCACAGTCAGAGGGAAAGTATACTGCGCTAAAGGATTCATGGATGAATTAGTATGATTTTTAGAAGCAACGACTGCTAATTGTCTTTGTGTCAATCCATATCTTTTCATATGGTTCCGGGCTCCCATTGCATACAGATCCATAAATGCTGAATGACCTCCTTTTTTTTCCTTGACAACCTCATTTCCCTGTTTTTTAGCTAATTTCTCCTTTCTTTTTCTTTCCATTTTCTTCAACTGTTCAATAAGTTTCCTCGTTTTCACCACATCCGTACCGGCTATAAAACCTTCCATCATTCTTTTGCGATCTTCATGATAAACCTTTTCGGCACCTATTGCAAGGGTGCAATCATATAGCCCTGCTTTAATTGCAGTCCACGCGCCATGCATGGCATTGCTTCCGCTAGCACATGCATTCTCTACATTGTTAATTGGGATTTTTTCTATACTGTTAGCCGATAATGCTACTTGTCCTCTAATACAATGCTGAAAATCATCGCTCATACCCCAACCTGTATTTGAAAACCACGCTGCTTCAATTTCACTGAATTCCAGTTGGAAATCATTTTTGAGTAATTCAAGAGCTTCACCCGTTAAATCTTTAATGCTTTTTTCAAGAAATTTACCAAATTTAGTCATCCCAACGCTAATTATATAAACTTTATCGCTCATTTCTTTCCCATTTAGATTATTTACTATTTTTTGAAATAAAAATATAATATTATTTAGAAAGTTACCTAATAAAGTAAAAAAGTGTTATATGCTATACCATTTATCTTTTAATAATAAATTTAATTTCGAATAAAATCATTTGATGCATTATGATTAAAATAGCATTTATAGGTGCTGGTTCATTTGTTTTTGGAGAAACTGTATTGACGGACATACTCATGTTTCCTTCGCTAATTGAAGATACAGTCATATACCTTGAAGATATTGACGAACATTATTTAGATTTGATGTACAAATATATGATAAAATTACAGGAAAGTTATCCAGAAAAATTTGATGGAATTACCTTCGAAAAAACGACAAATCAGCGTAAAGCAATTGAGGATGCGAAATATATTATCAATGCCATCCATGTCGGAGGATATGAAGTATATAAATTAGATATGGACATTCCTTACAAATACGGTGTGACGCAATGTGTAGGAGACACTTTAGGACCAGGAGGAGTATTTCGATTTCTCAGATCCGCACCTGTTATGAAATTTATTTTAAAAGATATTGAAGAAGTAGGATACAATTATGAAAATGATGGCGATAAACCTCTACTTCTAAATTATACCAATCCAATGGCAATGGTAACGTGGTACTGCAATAGAATTACTCCGGATTCCACAATTGGCCTTTGCCATGGCGTGTTCGGTACAGCATTCGCGCTTCGGCAAGCTTTAAGGATTGAACCGGAAAACTTTAGCTATCTATGCGCAGGGATTAACCACATGGCTTGGTTTATTAAATTATTATATAGGGAAAATAAACTAACACCTTGGAAAAATGCTTATCCTCTATTAAAGAGAAAATTGGAAGAGAATCCTATTTTTGAAGAAATGGAAAGATTAAGGGTTGATATGATGAGAGCTACGGGATATTTTATGACAGAATCATCCGGGCACTTAAGCGAATATTTACCCTACTATAGGAAAAGGGGAGATTTACTAGATAAATATAAAGGTACGATGCTATTTGCTAATTTGGAACATAATTTTAATTATGTGTATACCAAAAAAAATACTGAAAGTGTGGATAAGAAAATCAAACACAAACTGAAACGGAAAGTACCTAAACTTAAAAGGCAACATTCAGGTGAATACGCATCATATATTATGAATGCTATTGAAACCAATAAACCCTTTATCTTTAATGGGAATGTAATAAATAAACATGGAGGATTAATTTCTAACCTACCAAAAGAGTGCTGCGTAGAAGTACCGGTCGCAGCCGATAATCAAGGATTACACCCTCAGGGCGGAATTGAGCTTCCAACAGTTTGCCAGGCACTTTGCATATCCAACATTATGGTCCAGAAAGCTGCTGTCGAAGGAGCTCTTACCTTAGATCGAGAAAAAATTTATCACGCTGTTTTGCTCGATCCTAATACGGCAAGTGTATGCTCCCCGGCAGAGATACGCGAAATGGTTGATGAGATGTTCGATGCTGAAGCGAAATGGCTTCCTCAATTTTAATTTTCCTTATATACCAAAAAAATCATCAAAAAAAAAAGAAAAAAGTCTTGAATTTCTAAATATTACAGGCTTTTCTTACTTTCGCATTGAAACAAATTTTCCGGTTTTCATTAATTCACAGGGTTTTAGGTATTCTCTTCCAGATTTTTCTACAAAATCCTCCAATTTCTTGACATACCTCTCCCAATTATTCTTACCAGCCGCAAACGGTCCGGGGGTATTCATCCCTGCCATATTTGCATCATCAATTACTTTCCAACCAGTAACTACGCCTTCTTCAATTAATCTACAACCTTCATTTAAACGAACGGCCATTACAAGTTCTAAATCCAGCAATCCTGCCTTTTTAGACATATCCGGTTCCGGTCTACCTTTTGACCAATCATAATATCCTTGACCCGTTTTTCGCCCTAATTTACCCTCTTTGACCATCATAGAAGTGACCTTTCCTGGTTTGAAGTCGGGATGTAAAGTTTTAGCATAATAATTGGCGACATGGTATCCTGTATCAATTCCGACATAATCAGCGAGTACATATGGCGGCATAGGCATAATACCTCCGGTATCCGCATCGATTTGCTCCCATGGAATTCCATTATCATAAGCATAATCAGTAATATAACTGGAGTAAATTCCTACTGGGGCATTTAATCTATTGACTATGAAACCAGGTCTATCTTTTAATACTGGTGCCACGAACCTTTTTCCTCGTAGGCAGGGTAAACTCTCACCGACTTTTATTCCAATTTCCATCGACTCATCTGAGGATTTTTCACCCTTTATGACCTCGATTAATCTCATCAGCGGTGCGGGATTAAAAAAATGCATTCCTATACATTTATCTTCCCTTTTCGTGGCAGAGGCAATTTCAGTAATAGACATAGTTGAGGTATTTGTAGATATAATGCAATGAGGTGGAGAATTTTCATCACAAGTCTTAAAAACTTGCTTTTTGACATCCATATTTTCTACGACAGCTTCTATGATAAAATCCGCATCTTTTACAGCAGAAGCTAAATCTATGGAAGTTTTTAGCCTCCCTCTGACTTCAGCTGCATTTAATTGACCTTTTTCTTCTAATCTTTTTAGTCCACTATCAATGGCAGCTAATCCTTTGTCAATGAACTCTTGCTTAATATCCACCATAGTGACATTATAACCCGCCATTAGAGATATCTGTGCTATCCCATTTCCCATCAATCCTGCGCCTATTACTATAATATTTTTCACTTCTTCAACCATCTTTTATCACTTTTAGAATATTTAATTTATGAGAAAAAATTTCGCAATTCTATTTGATTTTATGAATAATAATATAAAAAAAAATTTAATGTATGAGTTTTTCCATTAAAAAGTTAAGATTAATGGTTAAATCTTTTATAATGTATTTTGCGATTTGCAAATGGTTTAAATTTAAAATTATAAGCTTCAAATTACTAATTTATTTTATTCAATTGGTTTTTAAGATAATTTCCATAATTCCATAAGCGATAGATGCTTTTAGCAGCAGCTTGAGCTGAATCATAAACAACTATTCCATTTTCTCTTGTTTTAGAATAAAATTCATTTATTAAGTCTATTGTATCTTTTCTTACCCCAAATAAACTATGGATGCTAATCAAGTTTGTATTTGAGTCCGGTGATATCGCATTAGCAAAATTCTTAATTATTTCCGCCATACTTGATTTTTCTGAGGAGTACCATTCTGGATTATTTGTCATTATTATTGAGGATATTTGAGGTTCTTCTTTATCAAGAATCCCTATAACTTTTATCATATTTTCATGCCCTCCATGGGCACCAAATTCAAATGGGTTAGAAAGATTTGAATTTACTTCAGGGATAAATTCATTTATCATCTTCCGGGCTTTTTCTGTTATCTTTGGTACCTTAAGACCAAAAGCTTCGCACTCATCTGCTAGCTCCACTGCAGGACCTCCACCCCCAGTAATAATAGCAGTGCCGAGGTTTTTAGGAATTTTATAAAGTAAACAAGTTTGTATCATTTCAATTAGCTCTTTGAAATTATCTACAAGGATAACACCTGTTTGACGTGCCATAGATTTCCATATTGTAATATCACCTGCTAAACCACCAGTATGACTCATTACTGCGCTATTCCCTGCTTCTAATTTGCCACCTTTCCATATTATTACTGGTTTTTCTATAGTCGTTTCTTTTAGTAGCCGTACAAATTCATTGCCACTTCTCCTTATGTTTTCTACATACATGGAAATAATCTTGGTTTCTGGATCGGCTCGAAAGTAATTTAAAAAATCAATGAGATCAAGATCGATCTGATTTCCGAGAGAAACCATTTTTGAAAAATGATACCCCTTTACAACTGCCGCATATGCATGTCTATAAACATTTCCCCCCGATTGACTTATAAAAGCGACATGACCACTCATTAACGGATCCCTATGCGTAAATGCGATACGGCGTTTAGGAT
>JBHLNT010000054.1:0-24875 GCA_048941265.1 Promethearchaeota archaeon | reverse complement strand
AAATTTTAGATTTAAATTTTGATAAAAAACACGAATAAAAACTTTTCTACAAATGGGAATTAAAGAATGCGAACAATTTATGAGCTATAACCTGAATATCATAATTTTTAACTATTTCTATATTTGCATTTTCTAAAATGTTATCTATATCAACTTTATTCTGTCGATATCTTAATAATTGTTTTAAGAAATCATTTTTATTATTATGTCGGAATAAAAAACCAGTTTCGTTATGATTTATTAAATCGTTATTACCATGGACATTTGAAGCAATTATGAATGTCTTAGTGGCCATTGCTTCCAAAATTACATTTGGAATACCCTCACCGAAAGATGTATTTAATAAAACATCTATATTTGTATAAATTTTTTCTTGATCATTTTCGAAACCAACTAAAAATACATTTTCAGACATATTATTTTTATAAATAAAATCTAATAATGAGTTTTTTTCGGGACCCTCTCCATAAATAAACAATTTATCATTAGGATATTCGTTAAAATACATTTTAATTACCTCTAATAAAAAATTAAGATTTTTAATTTTAGTAAGGCGACCAACAAATCCATAATGAACTCCGGGATGAGGATTTTTTTTTAACCCAATAAGTTTTTTACTTTTAATTCCATTTGCTAATTTAATCATTCTTTCCCTAGGATAATTCATATTTACTAAATCATCTACCATCAATTTATTCAAGGGTCTCATAAAATTTATTCTCCTAAGAATTACTCTTTTATAAAATTTAAACCAGCTAATATTAATTATTTTTGCGATTAAATTCTGTTTTTCTGTCATTTGCACCATTCTAACATAATTTGTATAGTCTGTTGGCATCTCCATTAATAAAGGAACCTTAAAAAATATTCTAATTAAAAATGGCGCAATCATTAGAATATCATGCCCACTCACGTTAATTATATGAATAGGTTGTTTTTTATGGATCTCAATTAATTTGAAAAATGATTTAATTATAAAATAACTACTATCAAATTTATAATTTTTAAACTTATGAATTCTATAAATCTTCGATTTATCTGAAATTGGCTTATATTTTGAATATTTGGTCACTATTGAAATAAAAAGTTCCTTATATTTCTCAAGACAAGGTAAGAGGATTACAATTTGATTTTGAATACCACCATAAATTAATTTTAATTCCTCACAACCATGTGTATATTCAATAAAAAAACAAATATGTATTTAAATCACCTATTCTAATAAATGAACATATTTTTTATAAATATATTCCTTTATATAAAACTATAAAATTTCAAATATAAAAATTAAAAAAATATAATACGCTATACTAATGTATAGAGTTTAATAAGAAAATGATTCTACGTGTTCGAAAAATTTAAAAATTTTGGGTATCGCAGATATATAAAATTTAGGTATAAATTCAACAAGATAATAGTAAAAAAAAAATCTAGGCACATCGAATTAGATGAAATTGTTTCGGATTTATATGATATAGGAATTAAACAAGGAGATATTATATTAGTTCACAGCTCTTTAAAAAGCATAGGATATGTGAAAGGGGGTCCTAATACAGTTATAAACGCTTTATTAAAAATTATTGGCCCAGAAGGAACTTTAGTCATTCCCACTTTTCCATTACATAATACTATGTATGAGCTGTGTACAATGAAAGACTACATTTTCGATTATAAAACCACTCCAACAGGGTTAGGAGCGATTCCCTCAGAATTTTTAAAATACAATGGAATTTATCGAAGTATACATCCTACTCATTCAATCTCTGCAATCGGTAAATATGCCAAAAAAATAACGGAAACACATCATATTGGTAATAAAACATATGGTGAAAATTCACCCTGGGCAAAGTTAATTGAATTAAATGGAAAAATTTTAGGAATAGGAATAAGTTTAGCATGGACTACTCAATACCATCATGTAGAAGATATAATGGGAGATAACTTTCCTGTTAAAGTAAAAGTTGATGATATTTTTAACATTAAATGTAAATTAGATAATGAAGAAATTATAAATGTCGCGGTTCAACCATTAGATCAAGAAGTCGCTAAAACTAGAATTGAAAAGAATCCATTTATCAATAATTATTTTTGGGAAATTTATAACAGATTAGATATTTTAAATTTGGGAAAAATAGGAGAAGCTCATTCATGGTGGGTAGATGCTAAGAAATTCTGTGAAATACTAATGGTACTAGCAAAATTAGGCATAACTATATATTCAACAGAAGAAGAGATAAAAAGTAAAGGTCTATACCCATTTGAGACAATTAAAAATCAATTAAATATTGAATCAGATAATTAAGTTCTTCTAACAATAATAAATTTAGGTGTTAAATAATGAAAATTATGATTGCTGGGGCTAGTGGAGGAATAGGAAGCTTTTTAACTGAAAAGTTTGATAAAAAAGAGAATGATTTAATACTTACTTATAATACTTCAAGAGAAAAGATTTATAAAACGAAGGAGGCATTGTGTACCATTTTTAAATGTGATTTCACGATAAAACAGGAAGTTATAGATACCTTTTCTAAAATTGAATCATTAGACGTACTAATTAATGTAATGGGTTATGTAGAAAACAATTTAATATGCCGAATGAAAGAAGAAGAATGGGACCGGGTAATTGACTCAAATCTTAAGACGGTATTTTTTTCTTGTAGATATGGAATTGAAAAAATGGTTGAATATGGCCATATAATTAATGTTTCAAGTATTTTAAGTTGTACAGGGATGATCGGAGCCACAAATTATGCAGCGTCTAAAGGGGGTGTGGAATCATTTACAAAATCATTTGCTTTGGAATGTCTTCATGATAGAAAAGTGTTTGTGAATGCAATTGCTTTAGGATATTTTAAAATTGGTATGGGATTAGATTTAAACAATAAAATAGAAAAAATAACGAAAGAAAAAATACCTATGAAGGATTTTGGAGATCCTGAAGAAATTTATAAACTCATAAAGTATATAATATCATCTAGATATTTAGTAGGCCAAGTGATTCATTTAAATGGTGGTTTAAGAGTTTAATTCAGATTTAGGTTAATTTTGATAAAATTTTATTTTCTAAAATTAAAGCATCACAAAAGAATTTAGTTGCCCAATTTGGAAAACTAAAAATATTATACAACCCCCATATCGGATCTGAACCTTTTATTGCTCCATCAATATCTTTATATCTAAAATCTAATATCTGATTTGATTTTAAATAATTATTTAAACTAATAGCATTTAAAAGAAATTTTTTTTCTTTGTAAATTTGATATAATTTAAGCCAAATTATGGATATTTGAGCATCTCCAGTTAAACAACTATAATAATCATTGCTTTGCCAATTAGAGTCGAATCTTGCTGGTAAAAACTGATATTTCTCATAATATTCCAATAATTTTAAGGAAGAATTTAAGGCTACATCTTTTAACTTGTTATCCTCTAATATTAAACCTGATTCTAAAAAACCTCGTATTGAATACGCAATAGTATGTAAAAGGGGAGGTTTATTTGCAATAAATGAATTTTTATGAAACCAATAATTATTATTTTTTTGTTTATGTGCCCAATTTAGATTTTTTATTGCTGCTTCTTTATATTTATTTTCTTTTGTGATTTTAGCCAATTCTAATAAAGCCCAAGCAACTCTTACATTATAAGAATGAGGGATATTATTAAAGCAATATTTAATCCAATTACCATCTTTTTCTTGCATATTTACTAATAAATCCCCCGCTTTCATGGCACTTAAGAGATAAGATTCAATTTTTAATTCTTTAAATGCTCTAACTAATCCTAAAATTACTTGTCCTGTATTAAAAATTGTCGTTCTTTTATTTTTACTAATAACATCCCCCTGAAATCCTCCGTTATGTAGTTGTATAGAACATTCCCAATTTGCTATTTTTTTAACAGTTTCTAAATAAATTTTATCTTTAGTAATAGAATAATAATCAATTAAGGTCGGAATTATGTATCCTGAAGTTTCAGGATAAGAAGCCCCCCAACCGCCCAGTAAAGAAAAACTAGATGAAACACCACCATCTTTAGTAATTTTCTGAGCAAATAATAACCAATCGATGGCTCTTTGCAGATGTAACTTATTAGAATAAATTACTTTATTTAATTTCAAAACATCATTGAGGATTAATTTGGGAATATAACAAGAGCGTCTAAGAAATCCTTTTAGTAAGTTTATATTAGGTTTTATCATCATTTTTTCACACAATTTATTTTGAAATTAAATTTATTTACGGGTTATAATCAAAAGATTGTTTTAAATCCTTAGAATCCTTATTAATTCTTTTGAGGTTTTATTATTAATATACATTTCATACCACATATCAAAAAATAAAAGTATTAAAATCTGGAATGAATATAATTGAAATGGTTTTGGTTTTTTCGTTGATCGATGTTTATGAATAAGACGATTAATATAATTATAATCAAAGAACTTTTTCTTATTATTAAAAAGTATCGCTTCAGCAGCATCTTCGAGATTATCCTTTATCCAAGTATGCATAGGAACAAAAAATCCTTGTTTTTTTCTCAAAACTATTTCACGTGGGAGATATCTCAAGGCCAACTTCTTTAAAAGATATTTCCCATTCAGATTAGGGAGTTTTTGTTTTACTTTCATACCCGTACTTAATTCAACAATTCTATGATCTAAAAAAGGGACTCTTGCTTCCATAGAATGTGCCATTGTCATTTTATCAGCCCGGTTCAACTCCCAATTAGGTAATTCATGTTTTATGTCAAAGAAAAGCATTCTATTGAGTAAATTTTTTGGATAATATGATAATTCATTTTTATTGAGCAGATAATCATTTAATGTATCATCTTCAGTAATAGAATCTTTTAATAACTTAACTCTATCTTTTTTTTTAAAGGGAGAATAATACCACATGTATAGCCGTCTTCTAAAGTAATCCGGGATTGGTTTAAACATATTAGAACCGACATAATAAGTTACATAACCCGAAAAAAGTTCGTCAGCTCCTTCACCAGTATTAACAACCGTAACCCTTTTTCTCGCAAATTCAGTCAAAAAATATAAAGGTACAATAGTTATTTCTGAATGAGGTTCATCCATTTGCCATATTAGATCAGGCAATTTTCTTGTTATATTTTTATAATCAAGGATTAATTCGTGATGATTTGTGGATAAATATTCAGCCACTTTATGGGCATATTTAAATTCATCAGATTCATGTCCAAATCCAACTGTAAATGTTTCAACCTTATCTTTTCGTAGTTTGGAATTGATTGCAACCACTAAACTTGAATCAATTCCTCCTGAAAGGAACGCACCTAGAGGAACATCACTATTAAGTCTCAATTCTATAGAAGAATGTAATAATTTTTCTAACATAGCAATTTGATAATTTTCGGATTTATCTGATATTTCCCAGGAGAGGTCCCAATATTTTTTAACACAAAAACTCCCATTTTTATAAATAGCATAATGTCCGGGTAATAATTTATTAATCCCTGCTAACATTGTTTTATTTGAAGGGATAAATCTATATTTTAAAAAGGAATTAAGACATTGCAAATCAATGCTCTTTTTAAGATCATGCAGTAAGATGGCTTTTAGCTCTGAAGAAAAGATTAATTTTTTTCCATCATACATATAATATAGTGGTTTTATTCCTATTCTGTCCCTAGCTAAAAATAATTCTTTTTTTACTGTATCCCATATCGCAATAGCAAACATTCCATTAAAGAAGTCTAAACATTGAGAACCATAGTGTTCATAAGCATAAAGAATAACTTCTGTATCGGAAGTTGATCTGAATTTGTAGCCGAATTTTTCCAGTTTTTCTCTAAGTTCTTTATAGTTGTATACTTCACCATTGTAAATAATCCATAAAGTACCTTTATTATTTGTCATTGGTTGATGGCCAGCTTTAGATAAATCGATAATAGATAATCTATTATGTCCTAGTGAGATATGCTTATCAATATATATACCACTATCATCTGGTCCACGATGGATCAGAATATTATTCATCTTTTTTATAAGTAGTTCATCGTCCCATGTGAAACCAGATATAGAACACATTTCCATCACTTAAAAATATATTAAGGTATTACTTCTAATAATTTATTAGAATGTTTCGTTTGTACATTTCTTAAAAATAATTTTAAATTCTAATATAATCCACTTATTTATAAATTATCCCAAACTTTAGATTTTGAATGTTTTAAGAAAAAAAAGTTTTACACTTCTTTAATTAGTAAAATTTTTTCCAAACAACATTTTATACTAAATATTCAATAAATCAGTATTGAAAAATTATAATGAAACGAAAAAGTTCTATGAAGAAAATTGTGTTTTGTACATTTTCAAATTTCAGATCTGGTGCTTTTGGTGATGCGATTAATGATAGAAAATTATTTGACGCTATACCCCCTATTTATAAAAAAATTGCTCTATTTCCAAAATTTAATAAAAATAATAAAATATCATTAAAATCAGTAATTACATTTTATGGCTATTATATAAAGGAGATCATAACCACAAATAACGTCTTTATAATTCGTGGTCCAAAACTAGCGATTTTACCAATCCTGTTAAGAAAATTTTTTAAAAATAGAATTATCTTAAGATCAGGATGCACACCACTTATGTTTGTAGAAAGGAAAGCGTTCCTAAGAAATATAGAATATAAACCTAATGAATCGTTTTTACTAAATTTTTTTTACTATATCGAACCCAATCTAGAAATTTATGCCTTACGCCATGTTGATGATTTTATTGTTGAAAATACACGTGCTAAAAAGATATTAATTTATTATGGAGCTTCATCTAATAAGATAAAAATAATCCCATACTACATTCAAGAATATTTTCTAAAAGGTAATAATCCTGATTTTAATAGATCTAAAGACTGTTTTAAAGTCGGTTATGTTGGTAGATTTAAAAAATATGATTTAATAATTCCTATTATTAATGCTATTAAATATTTAAAAGAAAACAATTATAATGTAAAATTATATCTAATTGGAGACGGTCCAAAAAGAAAAAATATCGAAAACCTAGTCGAAAATAAAGATTTACGCGAAGATGCTACATTTCTAGGAGCAAAACCTCATAAACAATTATCTAATTTAATTAATGAATATCACTGTTTATTATTTCCCATGTTTAATAATTTATGCCCATCAACGATTGCAATAAAAATTTTAGAGAATGTGATGAAAGGTAAAATAATTATCACATCTAATAGTGGTAATAATGTTTCTTTATTTCGCGAGAATAGAGATTTAATTTTAGATTTGACTTCATATACATCTATTGCTCAAAAAATAAAATTAGTAATTGATAACTATGATAAATATAAAAAGATTGCTGAAAATTTAAGTGAATATCATTCTAAGTTCCGGTCAAAATCAATTAATACTAAATTGTTAGCAGAACTGTTAAATAAATCTTTTTAATGTTTCCACTTTCAGAATCAACTTTAATTTTAAAATGAAATTTGATTATCTTTTAATAATTGTTTAAAATAAAACATAATAAGGCTTTAAATTCACTTTATTATTCATTTTGTTCAGAAGGAAGAAAAAATTCTATTTTCTTCACAATTTTTTTTATCAAGAAATTTTTTGAATTTAAGATTGGAATAATCTTTATCATATCATTAAACTCTTCTTTAGTTATCGTTTTTGTAAAATAAAATAAAATATAAAAAACTAGGGCAAAAATAGTAAACTTAATCGTACCATTGATAAAGAAATTAATATATGCCTTATCAAAAGTGGTAATATTAACAATATAATTTAATGGATAGACGATTAGAAAACTAACTATAAATATAATAAATGGTTGGAAAAACATTACAAATCTAAACTTTAAACTTGTTTGTTTATTAATTAAATATACGGCTATAAAAGTCATGAGATAAGAACTGATTAAATAAAAAATAATCAAAATATAAAAGTCAAAAAAAAGTAGTGCTATCAATGTGAATAAAATATTAATTGCCATTCTAATAAAATTAATTTCCGCATTGATTTTAGTATTATTTGTAGATAATGTTATAATCATAAGATTGTTGACTATTACTAAAGCAAATGTGGTAAATAAAAAAAGACGAAGTGGAGCTAATAGGATAAGGTATGTTGGGGAATATATAACAACGATATAAAACTCTATGTAAAAAAGCATGATTCCCACAATGATACAAACAAACATCATTAAAAATTTATTTAGCTTATAAAAATTTTGCAGATATTTTTCAGAGTTTTTTTCATAGTCTATTTCTGAAAAAATTGAAATATAAGCTTCTGGATTTGAACTAGCAAAGAGTAAAGCGGATGTTACTGAAATTTGGCATATAGTGATATAAGTAATAAATATAATGAATTCAAACTCTAAAAATAATAAATTTATGATTAAACCAGTTAGCAGACCAAATATATCAGCTAAGATTAAATTTATGCCGTACTTTTTATGTACTGAATAAAACTCTGATTTTTGATTTAATGGTAATAAATCCTTTTTTATTCTAAAAGAGATTAATTTTATTATTAAGACTATTGACATAATGCAAGAAACAATCGTGCCTAATAGAAAAGCAAATGATATAAAAAAAATAGGATTCTTTATTTTATAGAAAAATATTATGAAATTAAATATAGTAATAGTTATTGGATTTATGACTCTTGCAATAAATACTGATTTAAATTTTTGAAAAGCATATAAAACTGAGTCATTAAGGTCAATTATGATTTTACATAAAATCATCGGAGAAGTAATTAAAATCATTTCAAATAACACTGGATTAAAACCGGCTAAATTTGCGATAAATAAATAAAATAGAAAAATAAGAAAACCACTAAATAATCTTATTTTATAAACATGTATTATAAAACTCCGTTTTATCGCATATTCACTGCCTTTACTTGAAAGATGTGGTATATAATACATTATTGTGTCTTGAGCATTTGGAGGAAAAAGATTACTGAAAAAAATTGCTATATTAATAAATGCAATTGTCAAAATTAATAAAGCCCATTCTTCCGGGGCTAACAATCTTGCGAGCACAAATGTATTTAAAATACTGAAAAAGAAAGTTAAATAGACAGTTAAGAGAAAAAAACTGCTGCTCTCTGCCACTTTTTTTTGTACGTTTAACATCTATTTATCTATTAAGTCCTATTTCAATTTTAATTAAAATAAATCGTCAGAAAATTGAATTTAAAATTTTTAAAAATATTCTTAAAATTTTTACTTTACTTAGAATCTTACCTAAAATAATGGAATCTAGATTACTCTCCAAAAAATTCATTTCGATTTTATCGTATTTATTATTATTTTTATTATATCTTAAATACCTAATAAGCTTATTATTGAGAATTAGAAATTTATAAATTTTTAAACGTAATTTTATTTTTCTGGTAATAACCGCTTGAAATATCAGGATAAACTCAGAAAGTATAATATATGGAATCAGATTTCTAAGATTTTTAATATTTTTACATAGTACCAAATATCTATTTCTTTCAATATAATAATAACTAAAATCATTTATACTCATATGAATCTTTTGATGATATAACATAGATTCGTTTGTTGTATAAATTTGTATCCCATTTCTAATGGCTTTTAATGAAAAGTCGGTATCCTCATGATACATAAAAAAATTAGGATCAAATCCATTTAAATCAAGAAATAACTTTCTTTTCATGAATATACTACAACCGGATGCTTTTTTTGTTCTAAATGTGGTTATTTGTTTTGGAATTTTTTGATACATTAAAGGAGTATAAGAAAAACCTAAAAAATGAACTTTTGCACCGTAATAATTAATAAAACGACCTGGAAAGATAACAGCAGGACTAATGATTATTTCATGATCTTTTTTTAACTTTTTATATAATTTTAATAAAATAGAAAAAAAATCTTTAGGAAAAGCTACATCCTGATTTGTTATATAAATATACTCCCCTTTAGCTTTTGAAACTGCAATATTACATGCTCGTGCAAAACCCAAATTAGTATTTTGATTAATAAGAGTAATATTAATATCTTTTTTGAAAGAATTTATTATGCTTTTGGTTGAATCTGTTGAATTATTATCAACTATAATTACTTCAATTTCAATTAAATTATTCAAATTTTTTATTGATAATAAATTATGAAAAATTACATTTTCTCCATTAAAAGTTGGAAAAACTATTGAAATTTTAATCTGAGAGGCTCTCATTAAAAATTAATTGTCCGTAATCTGAAATAAATTCTATAAGATCTAATGAAATTATGAGATATATTTAAAAAATTATTTTATTAAAAACGTTTTTAATAATAATTATTTTTGGATTGAATATTAATTTAGAGATTAATATTATAGTATTCCCATTTTTAATATTTTGTTCTATATATTAATACATCATTAATCTGAATTTCTTCAAAATATCTATCATCTTTAAAAAGTCCAATATCAAAATGAATCTCATAATAATCCCTTCCCTCTGGAAAATTTTCGACAGCCACCTCTAATACCAGTTTTGTATTATTATCTTTAAGTTCTAAGTAGAAATAATCTATTGGACCAAATTTATTATTCATTATTTTATCATAAAATTCTTTTGAGGAGTCACATTCGGATAATTCCACAAGAAATTCAATTCTTTGATTATATAGCGCAGATGGATGATTATAATATGGATTAGGTAATAAAAATAAATAAATAGGCAGATACATTGTTATTTTCCACTCATTAGTTAAAAAGACTTTATCCTCATAATCTAATTTCTCAAAAATCTTACGTTGTTCATCCATGGAATTTCCCCCTTGAGCCGCTTCATAGCCAGAAGTTTGCGTGAGATAGTACCAATTAGAAGTATTTTGAGTAATGAATATTACTGTTAAAAGAAATATTTCTATTTGATAAAGGTTTATCTTAACATTAGTATTTTTTAAAATTTCATTCTCTGCTAAGAATAAAAAGAATTTAACATAAAAAATACTTGAAGACACCATTAATATATAAGTTGATAAGGTCATAAATCGGTAATGCATTATCGGAAACTTTATGATCACTGCAATTAAGCCTATTAAAAAGATAATATGTACAGCGATTAATAGATTTCCAAGAATTTTTAAGTCAATTGATTTTTTATATTTTTTTATTATATATACTATCCCTAATGCATGTGAAATTGACCAAACACTTAAACCTAAATACCCTAAAAGGGGATATGTTAAAATTTCCATTGAAAAATATCTGTTTTGATGACTTTCAAAACCTAATAAAATAATATCTTTTAAAAGCGGACCCCAATACCAACTACTAAATACTAATAAAGAAATAGTAAGATAATTTAAGTGCTTAAATTTTTTTCTTAACTCATCCTTATCTTGAATTAATTGGATTAAATAGTATATCGGTATTATTAAAAAATAAAGAAAATATGTGCAAAAGCTAATAGCTCCTATGATTCCCCCTTTAATGTAATCAAATTTAGTGAATGCTTTGTTTTTATAATTTTCAAAATAATAGAGAAAAAAAGGAATAAAAATAAGCGCGCTTACAATATGATCTATTATGTATGGGCTTAAAAGATAAATCGTTGAAATTATTGTAATAGTAAAGGCTATTTTTTGCTCATAAATTTTTTTCCATAAATTAAATAAAACAATAGGTATAACATAAACCGTTATTAACATACCAATCCTTATCATTTTATATGGGGGTATTTGAAAGATTATAGCTATTAAAGCTAAACAATACCAATATAGGGGGGCATAAAATGCTGAAAGTCCTTTATAGGCAAAATCTTGAGGGTACCCCGAATAATACATTTTAGTAATAAAAGCAGTTCGATAAATATTATCAGCCAATAATCCATTATATCCCCAATGTGTATTATAGAATAAAAATAAATAACCTGCGAAATTAAAGATTGAAAATAAAATGATATTTCTCTTGTAGTTTACTTTAAATATACTTTCTTTAGAATCGGTTTGGTTGAAAACTAAAAAAACGAAAAAAAAAGACAGAGTTAATATTAAAATAATAGTCATTCTATATACTTCATTCCAATACTGCTTTGGGAAGAAATTATAAAGAAGAATAAATAAGAGACACCCTAATGAGGAAAAAAAGAGTTCTTGGATAATATCCAATTTAAAGAAACGTATTAAAGCCCTTTCATGTTTTTCCTTTTGCATACAATTATTTTTGTACTATATCATTAAAAAATATTTAGAAATCTAAACTATCATATATCCTCCCTTAAGAAACTTACAACCTTCTTTAAATATTAAAAATTTTGATAAAATTCTTATATAGGAGGATTTTAATCCCTCTAAATCTATTTTTATCTTGAAGTAATGATATAAAGTAATAAATTGGAATTATTAAAAAGTAAAAGAAGAAAAGTGTAAAAATAAATATTTCTTATCTTCCAATAATTAAGTAATATTTTCTGGTAAAAACTGTATTTGTACCATTTTCCTAGAAGTACATGAAATAGGGATAACTATTTTTCGAGTTTTCTTATAACCAACCGATTATATAGTGTTTATTTGCTATTTCTATTTTAGATTAGTAAATTTTTTAATTAAAAATTAATTGATTTCTATTAATTATGATAAATAGGATAAAATCTTTAGATGTATTGAGAGGTCTGACAGTAATTTTAATGACTGTAGGTCATATGTATTATTTTTGGACAAGAGGATTTAATAATATTTATGGAAAGATTATTTTTTTCATTGTGGTTATTGGTACACCTTTTTTCCCTATCATGGCAGGTTTTAGCTACTACATATATATAAATAAAAAAATCAAAGATTCTTTCTCGAGAGTGGAAATTTTTAAAGAAGTTATAAAACGAGCTACTCTCATTTATCTTATATCTGTTTTAGTTTTAGTTATGTTTGGTTTTACTCTTTCATTGAAATTTACGTCTTTTGTTTACTGGAACATTTTTCAAATAATAGCTTTCTCTATGGTTATATTTTTTATCATACCATTTTTAAAACAGAATATCAGAAGAATTCTTTGTTTATGTTTATTTTTTTTTATATTTTTAATAGCACATATTATAATAGTCAATAAGATTGAATTTCTATATGTTTTTGTTTTGCAAGGATCTTTTCCATTTTTACCATGGGGCAATTTTTTCCTATTTGGCGTTATTTGCAGTGATCTTATATTAAATAGTTCAGAAAATCAAATTTCTATAATATTGGAATTTTTTTCACTGATTGGGATTACTTTAATAACATGTTATTTTTTATGGTTTGTCAATTTTGACTATTTATATTTATCAATATTTTTTAAGAATTTAGGCATTTTTTTATTATCATTTTCAATTCTTTATTTGTTGCTAGATATTAAAGACTATAATTTCTTTTTCCAGAGAAGATTAAGTGAATGGGGAGTAATGGCATTTTCGCTATACTACATTCAATTTGCTATTATCGTAGTTGGTCTTATGATATTTCCCTTGATAATTACTGACTTTACATCACATCTTTTTTCAATTCATGAATATTTATTAGTTATTACATTAAGTATAGTTTTTATTGATATATTCTTAAGAATATGGAAAAAATTTAATTATTTTTTAGGCATTGAGTGGATAATAAATAAATTTTCTCCTAAATCTCAATTTTCCAAAGAGATTCAGAAACAGAATTCGTGATACCAGAAATTTTAATTATAAAAAAAATTTTATTGTAATATTATAAAAATTCAAGGAACAAGATTATTTTGGAATCTGGACTTATTAAAAAAAATTTATTTGAGATCTTTTTCATATTAATATTCATTATATCATATTTAACCTTAATTTTTTATATTTTTATTTTTCCAAACGATTATAAAGTTTCTATAGTATTATTGATTGGTTTTGCCATAGTTATTTTTGGTTTTTTTATCTTTTCTACTATAAATTACGAAAAAGAAAAGGACCCCTTTATTCATTTTAGATTCTTATCTGAAAACACAATAAAATTTTTGTTAACTATTGGAATGAGCTTAATATTTTTTATATCTCCAATTACGAGCCCAAGTACGGTTATTTTATGGGATAAAGTGAGCCTTATAAGTTATGTTAGGGCATTTACTATTCTTATTGGATGTGCTTATCTCCCTGGAGCGAATATATATAGTCTCATTTTTCATGAAAATAATCTCCATGAGAAATTTAAAGTCGAACCATTTCTATTGAAAATCACGATTTACCCTTTATTATCATTATTTATTATAGGATTTAGCGTCCTAATTATAGACCAAATTGGATTTAATAATGAGTTTTTTGTTCTAATTTTACTTATGGTAATTGTGGGATTATTTCTTTTAGATATCATTGTTCAAATTGTTAGAAAAAATAAAATTGAACTAATTATCAAAAAAATAGATATTTCAAAAGAAACATTAATAATTTTAATTATTTCGATTGGTATTATATTTATTGCAGTTGGAATTCATCTAGGAGTTAAGTACCTTATTCCTGGAGATAGTTGGATTGGTTTAGCACCATGTAATTATATTGGATCTCCTAATACTAGTCCAATAGAATGGGGTGCCAATAATTTATATTACCCTATATTTTGGTCGTATATTATCTATGGATTGAGTATTTTGTGTGGGCTCCCATATTTAAATACTAATGCTTTACTGGCACCTTTTTGCTATATATACGCAACATCGATTTATTTATTAATGAAAGCGATTCTATATGATTTTAAAGAAAAATATGCTACATTATCAACAATATTAATAACAATTTCCTCGGGATTATTTTATATTTCTTCTGATTATGGTTATGGAAGAGTCCCAGCAATTACATTTACGTGCGAATTTTATTTCATTTATAAAAGTTATGCTTATTTACTGCTTATAATTGCATTAGCATTATTCATAATTGTAATGAAAACAATTGATGATAATAAAATAGATAATCAACCATACTTTAATTTAAAAGAGTATAAATTATTAATCTTAGCATCATTGTTTTTAATTCTCACAGCTACGGTGTATTTGTTTCCTCTACTAATGGGACTCATAATTATTTTTATTTATTGTTTCTTTTCTGATAACATAAAAAAGAATTTCAGTTTATTCTCTACTCTTTTATTTTTCATATTTATTATTTTCATTTTTTTAGATATCCTAATGAGTTTCTATTTAAGTTCCTCAACTTTCTTAGCGTTCCAATGGTTCTTTCAAATTGGATTATTTACTGCAATTACTCATTTCATTCCTTTTTGGTTATTTACATATTCAATTATTGGGTCTGTTGTAATCGCAAGTTTAATTATTCAATTAATTTTTTCAAAATACTTTAAACTTAGTAATAATATGATTTTAAAATTAGAACTTAATTATCCAAATTATAAATATTTCTTAATTTTCTTTACAGTTTTATTAACTATTGAAATTATTGCCATAATTCTAGAAGAATTCTTTTTAGATTTTAAATTGGATGAAAAATTTACTTTCTTTTTCTATTTAGACAAAATTTTTCTAAATATTGGCTTTATTGGAATTATAGCAATATACCTATTTTATTACTCATTCGAAAAAGATAAAAAATTGTTTTTTCCATTAATTTCATGGGTACTTACTATGTTTCTAATTGCATCATTATTTATTTTTTTATTCTGGTTTCAAACTGATCCCATTAGATTAAATTCAATTAATAAAGGAAATAGATTTGTAATGGATTTTTGGTTTAAGAGAATTTGGTTATATTCAATCATTCCTTTATGCATATTAGCAGCAATAGGATTATTTAAACTAACGACAAGAATAAAAAATAGGCCCTTCTTTAAAACCTTAATTGCTAATAAAACGAGAACGAAAGCTCTAAAACTATCATTTTTATCGTTATTAATATTTTTATCTAATACTCAGTTGATATTTGCTGGAATATATTCAGGCTCTGCTACTAATGCCCCAAAAGATGAGGAAATTGAATTACTTAGTTGGATGTCCGAAAATATTCCATTAGATTCGAATTTTCTGATAGATAACGATTATATTATCCGTATAGGTATTTTTTCAATGGTAAATGGACGATATTTTTTTATTAAAGATTATTTTAAATCCGATTATAATGAAACAGAAAATATTGAAAGGATTGATGATTTAATTGATGATAATATAGAATATTTACTTATTCATGAAGATCTTCTTTATGATTCATCAAATAGCTCAAGATTTATTAGAAATTATTTAATACCAAATTTTTATAATGAATCAGAACATAGAACTACCCATTATAGATTATATTATGCTCCCTATTTTGACTAATATAATTCTTTTATAATTTATTGGTATTTAGTTAAATTGATAGAATCCATTTTTTATATTAAAAAATTAAATATTTTATAAATAATATATTAACATCAGAATGCATTTTTTAAACCGATATAAGGGATAATTTTTATTGAAAACTTTTTATTTCGATCAGTTATACAATCACTTGGAATTGATAAAAACGGAAAATTTCAATTATTTATTATCAATTGTAATGCCGGTTTACAATGAGGAGACTACTATCTTTTCCATATTAAATAGTTTACCAAATAAATCTTATATAGAAATAATTGTTGTTGATGATCATTCTATAGATAATAGCATTTCTGAAATAAAAAGAGCTCAAAAAGGTCGTGAAATTAAATTATATAAACATAAAAGAAATAAAGGTTATGGAGAAGCAATTTTAACAGGTATTAGAAAAGCTAAGGGAAAAATTATAATTACAATGGATGCTGATGGCCAACATCGCTCTAGTGATCTTTATAATTTAATAAAACCTATAATAAATGGAGAAGCAGATTTTACTATCGGTTCAAGATACCTTGGATCTTACCACTATAATTTACCTATTTCAACAAGAATAGGAGAAATTTTAATTGAGAAATTATTAATTCTTTTCTTTCGCACTAGAATTAAAAATAATCAAGGCGGTTTTCGAGCATTTAATAAAAACATTTTATATCTGTTTAATGACATTCAATTTAAAAATTATGCTTTTACAACAGAAATAATTATTAGGGCTATTCTAAATGGATATAAGATTATAGAGGTTCCAATAAGTTTATTAGATCGAATTCATGGTAAATCAAGAATAATTCTTAACAAATTAGCATTTAATTTATTCTTAGTTTTTTTTAGGTATATCTTATTAAAAATTAGGATGAAAATTTATCGAAAAGAGGGGTTTAAATTAAAACAGAATCCGATAATTTTCAGAGAGATCGTATAAAATTCAAGATGAATTTCCAATCCTTTTATTTCAACTACATGCTATTAAAACTCTCTTATTTAAGATATTAAATCTTTCTTAAAAGGTTTGAATAATTATATAAATATTTTTTTATGTAACTATAAAAACCACTAACTTTACATTTAAAAACTATATAGTTATTTTGCATTTGGAGTCTTTTTAATTTAAATAAATCTGTTTTTTTATCATTTAATCCATCTAAGGTGGTAGTTGCTGTTTTATAATTGAATTTCTTTATATATTGAATTACATTATCGTTAAATGCCCCACCAGGATAACAAAAATGCTTGATTTCATATCCAATTTTACTTTCAATTATATCTTTTGAATCTTTTAATTCTTGATCAAATTCTAGATCTGATCTCAATCTCTTTAAATTAGGATGAGTTTTAGTATGACATCCAATTTCTAATATTTTCTTATTTAATCTTTTTATATCACTCCAATTTACAATAAGATATTCTTGTGGTATTGATTTAAATGAAGATAATGTATTTGGAATCCCAAATTGCTTTAAAAGTTCTAATCTTTTAGTATTATCTACTTTCCTAAGTTTTTCTTTTATATCTTTGCATGCTTTCTGGACATCATTTTCTGAATTTAAGTTATAATATATTAGCTCATCATTATAAATGAATTTAAATTTTAAGTTGAATGAATTTCGAATTAATACTTCAATAAAATCCGTCCATAATAACTGATTTTTATCAATTACATCCGTAACAAGGTATAGGATTCCTTTTGCAACATACTTTTCCATTATTGGATAAGCATTTTTAATAACATTTATAAATCCATCGTCAAATGTTATTATTACATATCTTTGATTGAATTTTTCTCTTTTTTTGAGTTTTGTAACTAAATTTAAATCTGTTAAATTTATAAAAATATAATTTTTTCTTTTAAGATATTTTATTTCTCTTTCAAATTCAAAAACTGCTACGTGTCTTTTCGAATAGCTTATATAACGTTTGCTAATTCCATGATACCATAAAATTATATATTTATCTTTATTCTTTAACCTAAAAATCTCATTAATCCCGAATTTATCCAAAATAAAAAGAATAACATCTCTAATTTGGTAAAAACTTGATTTGGATATAATTTTTCCGATCAATGGAAGATCAATAACATGTTTTTTTACGATTAATTAATAATTTCTCTGTTAAAGTTAGAATTTGTGTATTTATAATATTATAATTTAAATCAAATTTTTTGTTTTAAAAATTGATAAATTTGATAAGTAATTAAGTTAATATCATATTTCGATAAGACTAATTCCTTAGCATTTTTCAATATTTCCTCAATCATATTTGCATTTTCTTTATAATAAATTAATTTATTTAACAAATCATTTTCATCTTTTAGGTTAAATAATAACCCATTAAAATGATCTTTGATTAAATCCCGATTACCATACACGTTAGAAGCGATTACAAAAGTCCCTGTGCTCATCGCTTCCAATATTACGTTAGAAATTCCTTCACCAAATGAGGGATTAATTAATACATCATTTTTTGAATAAATTTTAGTTTTATCTTTCTCAAAACCCTTAAGAATTACTTTGCTTTCTAAATTATTATTTTTGATATAATTTAAGATATATTGCTCTTCTGGCCCTTCTCCATACAATAATAGTTCATCATTAGGGTAAATAGTCAAATAGTTTCTAAAAACCTTAAGTAAATATCTAATATTTTTTAATGCTATAAATCGTCCAATAAAACTATAATTAATATGGTCTCTCTCTTCTTTCTTGATCGCTAAAAATCTTTCTGTTAAGATCCCATTAGGAATTCTTAAAATATTCTCTTCTGGATAATTTAACTTTTTAATTTGATTATAAATTTCGTCATTAATAGCTCTAATATAATTAATTTTTTTAAGTAATATTCTTGTAAAAAATTTTAACCAACTGTATCCATACAACTTCATTCGAATTTTTTTTGGTTCATTTATTTCTCTATTCAAATTTTGAAAGGTTTGAGGAAATTTCATTAAAATTGGAATTTTAAAGATTAAACGAATAAGAATAGGAAATAACATAAAAACAGTATATTGATGTAGATTAATTATAGAAATAGGTTCTTTTTTGTGAATTTTTATGATTTTAAAGGGTGTTTTTATTAAAAAATAAAGTGTGTCAATGTAAAAGTTATTGAATTTGTGAATCCTGTAAATTTTAACTTTATTTGATATAGGTATATATTCCGAATATTTTGTTATTAATGAAATTTTTATATCTTTAATTTTTTCATATGAATGCAATAAAAGCAATAATTGATTGGCAACTCCTCCAACATTTAGGTTTAATTTTCTATTAGGATGGGTATTTCCTATTACTATACAAATATGCATATTTAATACTAGAATAATGTAGTTAAGTAGATCTAATTAGATATTATATGAAATTTGTTATTTCTTTCTAATTCTAATAATTCTTTTTTCAAAATTTGAAATTATAAATATAATTTTATTAACTACCGGAAATTTTTCGAAAGTATTTTCAAAAAATGTTAATTCGTCTAATGTAATTTGGGAAAAAAAACCAATAAGCAACAAAAATATAATCATATAAAATGAGAATGCTAATGCTAATTTTAACAATTTAAAAAGAATGAAATCTTCATATATAAAAATTCCAAGTATATTGTATATAATATAAGTTAGAAATCCACAAAAGATTGATACTACAAATATTATTATAATATTGTGTAAATTGGAATATAAGACTTTTCCATATTCCTTTAAAATCAATATATTCCCAAAAAATACACTGATGACCGTTCCAATTACGATTCCAAAAATTACGCCTATTCCTCCATAGAAGTTAATTAAGATTAAGGCAAAAATTAAGCTTGCCAAAAATTCTAATAATTCTATAAGAAATACGTATTTGGTTTTTTTTTGACCATTAAAAAATGCGGGAATAGATAAATATCCGAAAGAACAAAGTAAGAATATGAATAAATAAATTGAGATAAAGGGAGATGCTTCTCTGTATTTCTCTCCAAAAATTAATGGAAAAGTATTACCAGAAAATAAGATTAGTAAAATAGTTACAGGTAAAATTAATAAAGAACAAAATTTTAAAGAAAACTGGAAAGTTTTAATTAATTTTTCTCTTTCATCTATTTTATCCCAATCTTTTTTTGAAAAAATTGGAAAAAGAGTATATTTAATAGATTTTGTTAATATTCCCATAACTGAAGCACTTACAATCGCAACATTAAAATAACTTACTTCTGTTAGAAAACCGTAAATCGTTAAGATCAATACGAAGCATTGAACGTGAATGCTAATAATGATGGAATATAAAAAAAGAGGGTATCCATACTTCACCATTTCCGATAATTTTTTCCAATCTATAGCTTCATTATTAGTATTTTCTTTAAAGAAGAACTTTTTTAATAAAAATAAATAAATGATAACCACAATTAATGGAGGGAGAACGAAACCAATCATAGGACCAAATAATGTAAAACCAACTAAGATCAAACTAATAGTTAATATTGTTCTTAATGATGTTTGGAGAATTGTACCTATTTGAACCATTTTCGTATTTAAAGCACCTAAGAAGAAGGAATTTATTGTATCATATAAGATATTAGCAATAATTCCAATTGAAGCTAGTTGAATCAGTAAAACCATTCGATCATCTTGGATATTATAAATCTTTTTAGCAATATAATTTGAAAAAATAATAACAATCAGAGTAAAGAATATGCTAATAATGATTTTAATAATTAAATTAATTTTTATGATATTTCTAACATCCTTATAACTCTCTTCCTTAATTTTTCTTGCGATGAAATGAGTACTTGCAAAATTTAAGCCTAATTCTGAGATTACAATCAATATTGCTGGAATTATATAAGCGATAGTAATAAAGCTATATTCTTCAACTGAAATTAATCTAATCATTATTATTGTACCTATTGATGATATTGCAGAGGACATTAAATATCCTATCATAAGAATATAGGAATTTTGTACAAATCTATCTCTTTCTTGTAATTCCATTTTAATATCAAAATCTTTTCTAACTTTAAAACTTTAATATTTACATAAAACGAGGGTAAGCTTTGATTATTCTGTAATTTTATAGAAGAAATTTAAAAACAATATTAGCAATAGGCTTATTTTTTCTGTACTTTCTCAAGCGGTTAATTTTATAAAAGTTTTATTAGATCATAATTCAAAATAGTTATTTCAATTTAAAAGAAATAATAAAAATAATTCAATTAAAATCCTAAATTCTGTATATTATTTAGATCCTATTTATCAATTGAACTAAATCATTATTAAAATCTTTCATTATTTTTTCCCACCTGAATTTTTGATTAATTTTTTCAATGCCATTTTTTCCTAATCTCATTCTTAAGTTTTTATCTTCTATTAAAAAAGATAAAGATTCCAGTATATCTTTTTGTCTAAAATTTCTTTTTAATACTAAACCCACATCATTATCTTTTATTATATCTGTTGAAATTGGTGCAGTTATAAAAGGTTTCATGCATGCCATATATTCTAAACATTTTACGGGAATCATATATCGCCAAATTAAATCATGTGTTATTCTACCAATACCTATATCACTATTATTAATAAAATAAGGGATTTCATGATGAGGTTTTATTCCAAGCAAATGAACTTTATTTGTTAGATTACTATTTTGTAAAAATTTTAACAGATTTCTTTCATAGGGCCCACTCCCAATAATTAAAAAATGAGTTTCTTTATAAGTTTTTAACAGTTCTGGTAGAATTTTTATGATATATTGTAAATCATAATCCCTTGAAATTTGACCAACAAAACTAATAATGGTGTTGCATCCAAATTTATCTTTTAATTCCTCCTGATTCTTAAAAGGGAAGAATTTATTTACATCAATACCATTATATTGAATTTTAAAATTAATATGTTTTAATTTCTTAAAATTCAAATAATATTTTTTCATCTCAGATGTAGTAACATAAAAAATATCAGAATTGAAGATAGAGTGATATATTTCGGGGTAAATTAAAGAATGAAAGATTTTAAAAGGGAGAGAGAAAGTATATGTTGGAAAAAAAATATCATGTGAACGTATAACATGGGGAATTTTAAATATCTTAGACATATATCCTCCAGCTACACTAGCATAATGATAGGCATGATATTGAGATAGAACTAAATCTGCCTTGAATTTTTGTTTTATTTTTAAAATATATTTAAAAAAATTTTCAAAATGAGAAATAATTAAATTTAATGGGGCTTTAAAAAGAGTACTTGAATAATTTATATGGACATAAGAATTAGGAGCCCATTTAAAATCATTAAAATCAGATGTTTTACTAAATACACCTGGACTTAATACTAAAATATTATGGCCAAATTTAGATAGAAATTCTACAATTTTATACGAATTAAGCGCAGCAGCTCCAATACTTGGGGGAAAACCTTGCACAAAATATAAAATTTTCATACTCTAACTGATAAATTATGATTTTATACTTATTTTATAAAAATCTTGAAATTAATAAAATATTATTATAATTTCAAAACCAATTGATTACTCTTTTACTATTTCTCTAATCTAAATAAATTTTTTAACTTGATATTAAAAAAATCTAAGATTTTTAATTTTTGAAAATCTCTTATTAAATGTCGTTTATTTAAAGTCAAAAATTTGATTTGAATTTTTTCGATGTTTATAATTCGATAGAGGTATTTGGTATAAAATATGTAAATAATTTGGAATAAAGTATAATAATTTTTTTAAGTATTTGATTCTGTATAATTTCCAGATTCTTTTACTGTATTTGGGAGGAACGAAGAAAAATCTTTGAGGTTATTAATTAATGCATCATATTTTTCCGTATCAACAGCATAAAAAGAAACTTTACTAGAATAGCATACTCTATTATCGCTAATAGTCCATTGACCCGCCTTTATCCACTCAGTAGGTATCTCATACCCAAAATAATTGGATTCATAAATAATTGCAATTATGACATTATTCTTTTTTGCTATATCATAAATAGTTTCATTATCCAGATCATCATTAATTATTGCTTTTGCTGTATCTATATCTCCTAATCCCCATAAATCCACACATTTAACATCAGTAAGATAATCTATTGCACCAATATCATTTGCAGCAATACATTTCTCATTATAATATTTTTTTAGAAAAAGTCCCATTTGGTATTGTTGATCATAAATATTATTAGTAGCTTGAGGAATATCTTCTATTGTTTCAATTCCACGATGAACTAAAGGTGTATAAAAAATAATAATTATAAGAATTATAGTTAATAACCTTAAAAAGGAATATTCTAAATTATCTTCTCTCTTAAAAAAATAATTTTTAAGAATATCAAATGAAAGTTTCTGGGGTAACTGCTTTGAAATTGATATAAATATTAGAATAATTCCTATACAAATTAGATAAGCATCATATCTTGAGCCATAAATTCCCTTTAGAGAGACTGTTGCAAAGAATATTTGACATATTGATGTAGCTATAAAAATTATTGCTATTAATGCTTTTTGATTCCAAATATCTTTTTTATTAAAACAATGAATATAAAAAATTAATAATGCTCCTAAAAAGAATATTAATAAATGGGGAGCATAGTAAAACATACCCATTGGGTCAAAAATTTTAATTTTTTTATCTAGGGATGAAGAATTGAAATCTAAAAGTGCACTTTTTACCACTACAGAATTAGGAAAGAAAAACCATCCATGAGATAAGGAAATTAAACCATAAATAATGATGGGAAGAAAACTTATACTTCCTATCATTATTGAGTATTTATAATCTTTTCTAAGTAAAAATAAAAAACAAATTATTACTATAATGAACATACCTTCAAATCTAACCATTGATACTAATGGACCTATTAATAGTAATGTCCATTTATCTCTATTTAAACTATATTTATTCAATTGTAAATGACCATCAGATAAAATTCTTACAGCAATGAAAATCATATATAAATCTATGATAATCTGAAGAGTATGTTCTAAACCTATAAAAACTAATGAATGCAGCGGTAGAAAGAAAATTACTGATAATAATAATATAAAAGTAGCGTAGGGAGGTAGCTGGTTTTTGATTTTAACGATTTCATATACTTGATAAATTAAAAAGTTGGCAAAAATAAGATTTAATATAAGGGGGACTAGCTCATTAGGGCCAATTATAAAAAATATTAGAGATAGTAATAGTGTATAGAGTAATGATGATGATGTGGATGAAAATTTATCTTTATTTATGCCCCAAATCCCATATTGTGAAAAATTTTTAGCTATAGCCATATGAATATAGCAATCATCTAAAGAATAAATAATATTTCCGTTATTTAAACTCATTGAATAATAGAGAATAATGAAAAATATTCCCCAAAATATTATTAAGCTTAGATAAAATTCCCAATGGGTTCTAGTATTTATTACTGAATATTTCTTATCATTTAATTTTTGATATTCCATTCTATAAAAGATCTTTTTGAGAAAAGATATTATTTAATAATATAAAAAGAATTTTATCATTTTTTACAATTTAAATTAAATTTTAATATTTTAAATATACTAAAAAAATTAGTCAAAATTTACTATTGTATTTTACACTTAAAAAT